>NZ_JAOTPL010000010.1:0-127130 GCF_025631005.1 Haoranjiania flava | reverse complement strand
TGCATAGTTAAATAGCACCAGGGAGAATTAACTATTGATAATTCAGAAGGATTGTTCTGTTTTTCAAAATAGTTATAAGCAGCTTAAAGTTATTATTTGCGTAATGTAGTTCAAATAAAAAAGTCAGGAATTCATTTCCAATAGCTGGGCTAAGCCCTTGAGATCAGGGGAAAGGCGCTGTTTACAAACTGGGTTCAGGTAAATACAGGCGCCTGGCACGGCTCCGTTGGTGTAGCTGTGAAAAAAACCTCGTGTGCGCTTTGTTTTTATTTTACCACCATGTTCAGCGATGGTGAACAAAGATTTACAAAAGAAGCAACACCAGCCCCTGCGCTGTTCGGCATTTGACCTCTATCGCCGGATTTGCAATCCGGAAATATGATAATTGAACAAATTAACAACGCTAAAAAACCTTATCCAGTTTTTTCTTCAACTCATAATTGGTAAGATCAAAATGTACAGGCACAATGCTTACATAATTATGCTCCAAAGCCCAGACATCAGTATCCTTAGCTTTATCTAAATTCACAAATTCGCCGGTAAGCCAGTAGTACTTTCTGCCGGCAGGGTCTTTTCTTTCTTCAAAGTCTTCATCATACTTGGCATAAGCCTGCTTACATACTTTGATGCCTTGTATCTCAAGCGTGTTTATGGCAGGAATATTTACATTAAGGCAAAGATGCTTATCCCATTTGCCGCTGAGAATTTTTTCGGTGATCACCCGCGCATATTCCTGGGCGCCGTCAAAATCAGCTTCGTGAGAAGTATCATTCAGGCTGAAACCAATACTTGGAATACTTTCTATGCTTGCTTCCACCGCCGCGGACATGGTGCCGGAATAAATTACATTAATGGAATGATTAGGCCCGTGGTTGATACCACTCAAACATATATCAGGCCTTTGTTTCAGCACTTTGTCCACTGCTATTTTCACACAGTCTACAGGCGTGCCGGTGATCTGGTAAGCTTCCACACCATCTACCAGGCTCACAGCCGACATCCTCAGCGGCTGCCCGATAGTAATTGCGTGCCCCATACCGCTCTGGGGCTTGTCCGGTGCTACAACCACTACTTCACCCAGGTCTTTCACAGCCTCTATCAAAGCCCTTATGCCGGGCGCGTAAATACCGTCGTCATTTGTAACAAGTATTAATGGTTTTTTGCCACTGGTTTGTTTAGTTTTTTTTGCCATACAAAAATTTATGAAGGCTGCAATTTAATAATTGATACCAACAATTAGGTTTATTTTTAATTAATTAAATGCAATTTATTATTGCGGATCATTATCTTTATAACTATTTCTAAAATTACCTAATGGCAACTGTAGACGAAAAAGAACTTCAATTGCGTAAGCACAAAAGGCTTGCAACCGGGCTGTTCGTGCTGATGGTTTTTATATACATCATCACTGTTATTTTACATAAACAAAGCAATGCTGCATGGATCGGCTATGTAGAAGCTTTTTCCGAGGCAGGCATGGTAGGCGCACTGGCAGACTGGTTTGCAGTCACAGCTTTGTTTCACTACCCGCTCGGGTTGCGCATTCCGCATACCAACCTTATACAAAACAGTAAAGAAAGGATCGGCAACAACCTCGGCGATTTTGTAGTATCCAATTTTTTAAACGACAAAAATATCCGGCCATACATTGAAAAAATCTCCATAGCTTCAACTGTAGCCACATGGCTGGGAAAAGAGAAAAATGTACAGGCTTTTTCCAATGAACTTATCCATATACTAAAAGATATTGTAGAGAAGCTTGACGATGATTTTGTAGCTGCAATGATTTACAAAAAAGGAAAGAGCCTGGTGCAGGATATAGACCTGAACGGCATCCTGGCAAATGCAGTAAAGTATTTTATTGATAAAAATGAGCATGAACGCCTGATAAATTTTGCACTGGGTAAAATTAAAATGTACGTACAGGAAAATGAAGATGTAGTGCGGGACAGGGTGAAAAAAGAAAGCTCCATACTTATCCCGGGATTTGTAGACAACCTGATAGCCAATAAACTTATCAAAGGCATCAACACCTACATCAACGAGATTGAAACAGATAAAAAACATCCGATCAGAAAAGAACTGGAACAACAACTATACTTATTCGAAGCTGATCTGCGCTCATCTGAGAAGTGGAAAAATGAACTGGACAACCTGCGCAACGATCTGCTGGCAAATGAAAAGCTGGATAATTATTCAAAAGACATCTGGGCAAAGATCAAAGCAAGCGCCCTGGAGGACCTGAATGCTGAGAACTCAGGCATCAGGCGATATATCATTAAAACCATTCACGAAATTGGAGACAATCTCAATAATGACGGAGAACTCCGCTCCAAAATAGATAAATGGATAAAGTATAATGCTTACAATTACATCCTGCACAATTCCCAGAAAGTAAGCAGCCTCATCAGCAATACAGTTGGCAACTGGGAAGGCAAAGAGCTTAGCAACAAGCTGGAACTGGAAGTAGGAAAAGACCTGCAGTTTATCCGCATCAATGGTACGCTGGTCGGCGGTTTGGTGGGATTGATCATTCACATTCTTACGGTGTTGTTATCTTAGCTTTCCCAGCGCAAACGGGAGTTGTACCCACGTTCGCAGAATGGGCTTCTCTGAAAAATTCGGAGGTTCATGTAGTAATTATAAACTATAGATTTATTGTTGCTGATACTTATTGCTCACTATATCTTTGCTTAAAGAGAAATATTACACCTGGCTTTTGATTAGCATGCTAATGCCTATAACAAAAGCCGCTCAATTTTTGCTTATTGTCCTGGCTTTTGAAAAAATATTTTAATAAGAAATAGATCATTTATCAACACGCTTCAGCAAAGATCAATCTTCCTTACATATAAGCCTGACTTAAACCCCTGAATTAACCTGTACCTAAAGTGATCAGTGATTAATTAGAACAGGCAATTGATAAAGCGATATGGCATAAAGCCTTAACAACTATGTTCGGTTAGGCACAATCAGCGAGTATGCACAAATGAAATTTACCATAAAGTTTTTATCGTGTTTAGTAAAATTATTTGGAAATATTATGGAAATTTCATAGTAAAAGATGGGGGACGTGAAGATGCCGCCCATTTTTTATTGGGGTATTTGCCCATAATAAATTCTA
Organism: Haoranjiania flava; assembly: GCF_025631005.1. NCBI lineage: Bacteria > Pseudomonadati > Bacteroidota > Chitinophagia > Chitinophagales > Chitinophagaceae > Haoranjiania > Haoranjiania flava. The sequence continues at coordinate 124,006 of NZ_JAOTPL010000010.1, read as the reverse complement.
TATTGTTTGCCTTCACGAGGTCGGCATGGCTGATCCATGACTGGTCCCAGGATCTGCCATCAACCTTCATGGACTGTATGTATTTGTTCTCTAAAGCATAATTAACAGCTATTAATTTTATTTTCTTATTGCCTACATCAATGGTAGCATTCTGAAACATGGGTGTGCCTATCACATACATCGGCATGCCGGGCGTTACAGGATAAAAACCCATCATGCTAAATACAACGAAAGCAGACATGCCGCCCCCGTCTTCATCGCCCGGAATACCCATCAGGTCGTTTCTAAACCATTGGTCAATAAGTGTGTAAATTCGCTTCTGCGTCTTCCACGGTTGGCCTGAGTAATTGTATAAATATGGTATGTGCAGCGAAGGCTCATTCGCCATGGAGAACTGGCCTACATTGCCTGTATGGTCGGGCAACTGTGCATAGAAAGAAAATTTACTTGTACCTAATGGCGTATTGTACATCTCATCCAAATTAGCCGAAAAATTCTTTTCGCCTCCCATTAACTCTATAAGATCGGCAACATTGTGGGGTACATCCCAGCGATATACCCAACCGTTATTTTCGCCGTAAGCCTCACGTGCGCCGATGCCGCCGGAATTACGGTAGTCAAAGGGTTGTATAAAATTATGCTGCTCATCCTTCGGATGAAAAAAATGCGTTTCGGGATGGAAGATTTTCCTGTAGTTTAAGCTGCGTGGCAAAAAATATTCATAGTCTTGCTGATTGCCTATTTGTTTTGCCAGCTGCGCCAGGCACCATTCGTCATACACCGTACCCAGGGTTACAGCTACAGGCTGCCGTTTTTCAAAAGGGTGCACTTCAGCAACAGTTTCTTTTTCGCCGTGGGGCAAGGCAGGAAAATAGCCATGTTTTTTATAGAACTGATCAAGGCTGCCGGCTTTTTTTGCAGACCATGGCGCCAGCGTTTTTTCTGTAATTGCTTTTTTGGAAGCATCATAAGCTTTGTTGGCATCAAAGCCACGCAGGCCTTTGGCGTATGCATCCAAAACAGTTGCAACGGCATGGTTCGAGTTCATCCTTCTGCTGTCGCCGGTAATTTCCGGGAAGGTAGGCATCCATAAATTATCCATTTGCTCGGCCATGCGCACAAAAGAATTGACCATATGACTTTCCATTTCAGGCTCTATCAGCACACGCAAAGGGTGTGTGGCGCGATAGGTATCCCAAATCCAATCGTCATTATAGAATGGCTTGCCGCCATCGCTGTGAATCTTACCATCAAAAGGACTAAAGTATTTGCCGTCTTCAGATACATTCACCATTCTTTCGTAGGTTCTGTATAAGGATGTATAGAAAATTACTTTCCTGTTATCATCGCCCTGTACATGCAGCTTTGAGAGTTTATCATTCCATAACATCCGGCCTTTTTGCGCTACCTTGTCCAGGTTATAATCTTTTATTTCTCTTCTTACATTGCGCATGGCCTGCTCTTCGCTGATCAGCGATATTCCGTAGCGGATTTTTATTTCAGCTGAGGCAGGAAATTTTAAAGCAACAGTTTTTTCTTTTTGATTATTGCTCTCCAGATACTCAATTTTTTGCGGGTCAATATTGGTTTCTAAATAAATATAAACTTTAGTGGGCGATCCTTCCAGTGCCTGGAAACCTGAAAAAGCATTTTTTCCTTTCGTGGAAAGCTGACCGTTTGAAGAATTTAATACAAGATAAAAGCTTTCCTTTTGCCGGGGTTGTATGGCATAGATAGCAGACTGGTGCGAAGGTGCAAAACGTACGTGTACATTTGCTTCGTCTAAGTCTACTTCATAGTAATACGGTTTAATTATTTCATTATCGTAGGTATAATGCTTATTGCTCTGCAGTTGTTGTCCCACGTATTGCATACTCAACCCGAACACACTTCTGCCTCTGTGGCTCGATATCATAATGGGCAATCCCTTTATTCTATTGCTTGTATAATCATCTCTTTCCGGGTAAACCCTTAATAAACTGTTAGGCAAATGTATGGTTGGATAGGTGGGCACCAAAAGATGGCTGATATTCCCCATATAAGGATTTACATAATCTACCGGCTGCTTTGCAGTTGATTGAGAAAGAGCTGCTGCGCTGCTAAAGAAAAATAACAGTAAAGATATTATACGAATTGCCATGTTGTATGTATGATTTTTTAAGAAACTAATAAAAAAGCATCCTGCACATAGCCGTCTGTGCAGGATGTAAATTTAATGAAGGTTTTTTTAAAACTCATATGCTACCGGTGTGATAAGCATTGTATTTAAGTAATAAAACTTTGAGCCGTTGTTGTTATTTGGTCCTGCAGAGAGGGTAATAATAATAGTACCGTCATCATTAGGTGTAATGTTTTTTACAATAGCTACATTAGCACTATTGGATGCTGTGTTTACAAAACCTTCTCCTTGCGTTTTGCCTTTTACATGATACCTGGTTTCGCGGTTGTCTCCGGCATCTCTTCTGGAGCCATAGAATACAAATGAATAGTTTTCTGTTTTATTTAAATTAGAAACAGTTACCTCGCTTGTTGGCGTTTCTACTCCGTTGCTCCAGAAGGCATCACCGGTAGCTGTTGGAGCAAAGCGCAGAGAAGTATTATTAACTCCCAATGTATTTTCTCCACTGAAGTTTTTTGTGACCTGTACGGCAAACTTTGTATTGTTCCCTTCCTGATCTATTAAGTTACTCAATATATTGTCCGTTGGCCGTACATAGTTGTTGTAAGGATAAGGTGAAATATTTGTACCAAAGTCTACAAATACGGGCAATGTAAGCTTAAACGGGTTTGATCCCGGCGTAGGCGGCACATAATCCTGTATAGTGATGGCTTTAGTTGGCGCATAATTAAATTTAGCTTCAGGCGCATCGATAAGCGCGCCGATCCTGAAATAATAGGTACCTCCTTTTTTAAGTTTATCAGCATTGTGAGGCAATTCAATTTCAAGATGGTATAGCCTGCCGGGATCCGCATCAGCATTCATGTTCAACTGTGTGGCAACGCTATGGAATGGCTCTCCTACATTCTTTTCAGCATGTGCAAATAGCCCTATTCTTACAATTTTATTAGGTACGGTTTGTTCCAGATTGAAAGAGGCTATTATTCTTTCGTTGCTCTGTTGTATAGTGGCATTCTTAATCCTGATATAAGGTTGAACATCAAAATTAATTTCCGTATCGCCGTGCACTTTTATTTCTTTGGCATCAACAGGGACAAAATTTCCTCTTACAGGTTTTATGAGATAGTCGCCCGAGAACATTAAATTATTCCTGTAAGTTCCGTCTGTTTTAAAGATCATATATTGTGTTTCAGGATTATCCCATCCTTTTTCAATATACTCTATCTGCGCTCCTCTTATGATATCCTGCTCAATCAGCTCACCGGTTTTTGCATCATAAATACCACCGTAAATTCTTGCATTGGGGCCGGGATAATTATCTAATTTTTCCAGTCCACAAGAAATAAACAAGCATGCGGCGCATAAGGTGTATAATAATATTTTTATTGTTTTCATTTGTGTTTTTTTTCTACGTTATTGCCAGATGGAATTCGCCTAAAGGAATCACTGTTTTGAATACGTAACAGAATTATGGCTCATTTCATCTGTGTTTTTTTATTTCTACGTTATTGCCAGATGGAATTCACCTAAAGGAATCACTGTTTTGAATACGTAACAGAATTATGACTCATTTCATCTGTGTTTTTTTATTTCTACGTTATTGCCAGATGGAATTTGCCTGAAGGAATCACTGTTTTGAATACGTAACAGGATTATGGCTCATTTCATCTGTGTTTTTTAATGTCATAGTATGATTAGTACTGTGGATTTTGTATAAGACCGTTATTGGCAATTCCGGGGATCGGGAAATAATAATCCCTTATATCCACTGTTCGATGCATGTCGCCGGCCACATATTTTCTTACAAAAATGTACTGCGGGGTTGCACCTCTTAAATCCATCATAGGCACCAGGGCTGTTTTAAGCTTATTATTGAATACTATGTGATAATCGCGTCTTCTTTTCAAATCCCAGTATTCTTTATTTTCAAAGGCCAACTCAACTCTTCTTTCTCTTAAAACATTTTCAAGCGTCAATGGTATTTCCACTGTATGCCCGGCTCTGAAGCGAATATCATTGATTGCTTTTTTAGCTTTGTCCTGTGCATTATTCTGAGCGTATCCGCTTTCAATGACTGCTTCGGCATAATTCAACAATACCTCTGCATATCGTAAATCTGCAAAGTCTGTAGTAGACTGACCAAAATTGGTAATCCTCCAGTTCTCATTCAAAAATTTACGTAGCAAAAATCCGGAGCGGGTCATATTGGCTGAACCATCATAGCCTGAATACTGATTCTGAAATTCTCTGCCATATGTATAGTAAGTAACTCCGTTGTGGGTATAGGAACCTCTTGTATCCATGAGGGTTCCGTCTGGTCTTACCACACCGCCCTGTATAACTATCTGTGTTGATTTCCATGTTGCATTCGGGTAAATAATTGTGGCAAAAAATCTTGCATCCTTATCTTTAAAAATCTCATCAGGCGTATTAAAGCGGCGGTAAGCGGCATTTTGATTATATCCCTCATAATTATCAACATTGCCGTCAGCAGTTGTAACAATGGGTGATGAAACCCCTGGATTAGTATAACTTTCATAAGTATCTACCAATTCCAATATAGGATTCGTTCTTCCGCGATAGGGAAAGCCTTCTGCGTTTTGGTTGGGATTATTCCATCCGTCATAATCATGAGGAAGAGGCTCTCCTATTTTCCATATCCTTTCATAAATATTACTTCCTGCGGCGCCACATTAGGGTCTGTGAATAAATTTTTCAAATTCCCAATGGCATTTGCAACACTTCCGGGGTTTGCGCCATATAATGAAAATTTTCCCGAACTGATAACAGCATCTGCAGCTGTAATACATTCCTGGTAGTAACGATTGGCATCTGCCATATCCAGCCCTACCAGCTTCTTGTCTACCGCTTCGCCGGAAAGCGGGGCTTTACTCCAATGCTTTGCAACAGATGCTGCATATAAAGCCGCACGTGATTTGAGTGCATAAGCTCCCCATTTGGTTGCGCGTCTTTTAGTTTCGTCGTTGCTTTCTCTTGTTTCCGGCAAATTTGCTATCGCCTTGTCACATTCTGCCAGGATAAAGTCCCAGGTTTCCTTCTCTGTGCTTCTTGGCACTCTTAAACTTTCAAAATCACTGGTATAAACCTGGTTAGTAGTGATGATAGACACGCCACCGTATCTTTTTGCGAGGCCGAAATAGGTGTAAGCGCGCAGAAAGGATGCTTCGCCTAACAATGTTTTTTTATCCGCATCGTTAATATCCAGATTGGGTAATGCCTCTATCAATACGTTGATGTTCCTGTTTAGCTTATAAGCGCTGCCCCACCAGCCATTATTAAACTCATTAAAATTTGGCCATTCAGAATGTATGGCTTCTAATCCGTATTGCGATAAAGACATAGAGCCGGTATTACCTCGTGCATTAAACCCTTCTCTGGGAAAATAAACAAAATCTTCTATTGGAGCCTGATAATATAAATCCGCTACGAACGCTTTTATTCCGTTCGGGTCAGTAAGAACTACGTCTCCAGGAATTTTATTTCTTGGCTGCAGATCAAGCCTTTTAGAGCAGGAGCCAAGCGCAAACGCCATTATACATATATATATTAAATATTTAGTAGCTTTCATAATTTACAATTTTTAAAATGATAAGTTCAGTCCTACATTGAAGCTCTTCATGAGCGGATAATTATATCCTGCGAAATAATCGCCTTCATATTTTTCAGGATCAAACTGTTTAAGGAAAGGATCTGAGATGGTCAACAGATTATGAGCATTCACATACACCCTCATACTGTTAATGAAATTATTTCTTACTTTATTTACCGGCAATGTGTAGCCAACTTCTATGCTTTTCAGCCTTACATATTTGGCGTCCATTCTCCAGATATCGCTCTCCCGGTAGGAAGATTGCATATACTCCGAAAACCTGCTTGCCGGCCACTTGCCCGGGATCCATTCACTATCCATATTTCCGGGCTCAGACAAACGCCATCTGTCATGAAAATAAGCCGGGAGGTTGCCATTGTTAAAGAACATCATACTAAATACTTCATTGAACCTCACAGAGTACATAGATGCACCCTGCCAAACCATATTCATATCGAAGTTTTTCCATGCAGCGTCCAACACCATTCCGAAGAACATTTTTGGTGTGCGATTTTTTAAATTGGGCAACAAATCTTTGTTGTCAATAACACCATCGCCATTCACATCCTCGAAAACATAGTCGCCGGGTAATATTTGTGTATTTCCTAAATTTCCGCCGTGCACAGGCGCTGTATAAATTTCGTCAAAGTTTTGAAACTGGCCGATTTTTGTCCAGCCCCATACAAAATCATTCCACCTGTTGGTATAATTGCTGGACCAGTTGTGGTAGCTGCTTCTTGATTCCGGCCTGTCTATGAATCTGTGCATGGTTCTGGCAATGTTAAAATTGAAACTGGCGCCATAGCGAAAATCATTTATACGATTCTTATGCGATACCACGAAATCAAAACCTCTTGTTTGTTCACTATCCAGGTTTTCTATTGGCATATCACCGCCGAAGGTATCGGGCAGGCCGCCGGAGCGTGTTTTAAGTTTTCCTGTTTTTTCACGCTGATAATAATCAACTGTGAAGCTTAATTTATTATCAAAAAAACCTGCGTCTATACCCACATCGAATATTACAGACTTAACCCATGTGAAATTTTCATTGATCACTCCCGGCGCTGCCATGCCTCCCGTATAGGAGCCGTTATTAAATTCAGCACCGTGATTGGTTACCGGTGTAAAGCCCAATACATGCTGAAAAGGATCACCCACATTCTCTCCTATGGCACCATAGGAAGCTCTTAATTTAAGGTCGTCAATAAACTGAAGATTATTCTTGATGAATCCTTCTTCAGAAATTCTCCAGCCAAGCGAGGCATTGGGAAAGAAAGCCCATCTCTTTCCGGGCGCATACCTGTATGAGCCGTCGTACCTGAAAGAAGCTTCAACAAGATATTTTCTTAAATAATCATAATTGACTCTTCCTATATAAGAAACAGTCGCCTGTTCATCTTCACTACCGCTGTTGGTCTGAAGTCCTGACGCGTAATCCACTACGTCTATTGTATAAAAATCATATTCTCTTTTTAAATAAGAGTACTTTTTATTGTAATATTTCTGTTCTGCCACTAAGGTAGCTCCAAGATTATGAACATTATTAAACCGGTGTTTATAATCCAATTGCCCTTGAAGAACTACTCTGTCTACATCGTCTATGGCATTTACAATACGCGGCGGGTTAACTATTTGCGAAGTAAGATCCTGGCTGTATACCCTGTAATTCTTCCAAACCTTTTTGTTGAACATGTTATAACTGTCATAAGCAGCTGTTCCTTTGGCTTCCAACCCTTTTATAAAAGGAAATTTATAATTTAAAGATACGGATGACTGAAAACTTTTGTTCCTGTCGTTGGTATAACCCGCATATCTTTTTTGCGACATTAATACAGCGTTTTGCTGGTTGTAAATATTAGCCGGATATTGCGGATCGTTATTTATATAAGGTTTTTCGTAAGGATGGCTGATAATGGTACCTTTGTAAATCCAGATAAAGCCGTCTCCACCGGGATAATCCCTGATGCTGTATCTACCGGATAGCATCACGTCTGCCGTTAAATCCTTCGTAATCTTTGCTGTAATGTTCGTACGGAAATTATAACGGTTATATTTCATGTCATTACTTTTGAATAACCCGTTTTCATCGTAATAACCTAAGCTTACAAAATAGTTCACAGCTTCATTGCCGCCGCGTACAGAAAAGTTGTGTTGTTGCTGAAAAGCAGATTTCTTAAAGGTTTCATCGTGCCAGTTGGTGCTTTCGTAGCCTTCACCGCCTTCGCGCCACTTTGCCAATTCTTCGTTGGTCAAAAAGGGCTTGCCGTCTCTAAAGAAAATAGCATCGTTGTACATGTCGTAATACTGGGAGGCCGTAGACATTTTTGGCACATGTGTAGGTACCTGCCAGCCCACCACGCCGCTGTAGCTGAAGGTTGGTTTTCCTGTTTTACCTTTTTTAGTAGTCACTAAAATAACACCATTAGCGGCATTCAGTCCGTAAATGGCTGCTGATGCATCTTTTAGTATGGAAATACTTTCAATGTCGTTGGGATTTAATTGCTGGAACTCTACACCGCCATCGCGTACAATACCATCAATAACATACAAAGGTTCGCCGAATCCACGGATATTAATAGTGGAGCTAAAAGACCCCGGCTCGCTGCTTTGCTGCCTGATTTGCAGTCCTGGTATTTTTCCCTGAATGCTTTGCGCCAGGCTGGAGCTGGTAGTAGTAACAATATCATCTGCCTGAATAGTAGATATCGCCCCTGTCACATTGCTTTTTTGCTGTGTGCCATACCCTACTACCACCACTTCTTCTTCTTCACTTTCAATGGCTTCCAGCATGATGCTAAGCACGGTATTCTGGCCAACAAGTATTTCCTGCGTAGTGTAATTGACGTGTGAAAAGATCAAGGTGGCATTGGCATCAGCAACTTCCAGTATAAAAGAACCGTCTATTTCACTGATGGTACCATTTGTTGTCCCTTTTTCTATAATGCTTACATTCGGCAATGGATTCCCGGTAGAGTCGCGGATGACGCCCCGAACCGGTATTCTTTGCGGAGCTTTTTTTACAATAGCAACAAGACCGTTGTTGAGCTTTTGATACGTTAATAAAGTATTGTTTAATACCTTATTCATCACCATGTCAAAATCTGCATTTTTTACGTTGATGCTCACTCTTGTTCTTTCAGGGATGATATCATTTTTATATACAAAACGATATTTGCCTTGTTGTTCAATACTTTGAAGCACATGCACAATGGGCGTATTCTTAATGTTCAGATCTATCTTATCCTGCGCGGTGCTGTTGAACGCTACCGACTGAAAAGAAATAAGAAGAAGTAAGATGGTAAATTTCATCATGAGTAAGTAATTGATGAAGGTCTGTATTCGCTTGTCAATGATACGCGTATCATTATTTTTCATAATTTTACAAAGTTAAAATGATGGATAAATGCCTGGAGGGGCGTTGATTCTTTCAATTTTTTCTACGGAGGGTGGTGCGAACACTCTCCGTTTATTTATTGGCTTGTTTACATAGTCTGTTATTTTTTATTGTTACATAATTTTATTTAGGTATAATGAATATGGTATCGTTCTTTTTACTGTAACTAAAATCCCCGGTTAAAGACAAGGCATTCATTACATCGGTTATATTGTCTCCCTTAAATGTTCCGCTGTATAAGTTGTTTTTTAAACTTGCATCGGCTATTATAATTTCCACATTATACCAATGCTTTAATAACAGGATAATATTCTCAAGGCTTTCTTCTCTGAATGCCAGTTTATTTTCTATCCAAAGCGTTTCTACTACGCTTGAATCTGCTTCCAGCCTTTTGATATTTGTAATTAAGATAGCAGGCTCATCGGCATTTTTACCTTGGGCCATTTTATGAACATTGTTTCTCAGGATAATCTTTTCATTAGGCTTAAGCCTTATGATTTTGGATTTATCTTTTGTAAGTGTTACCTCAATTGAGCCTTTTATCAAAGATGCCTGTGTATTGCTTTCATCGTTGTAGGCACGCACATTAAAAACGGTGCCCAACACTTTTATATTCATATTTGATGTGTGCACAATGAATGGTCTCGACACATCTTTTACAATATCGAAATACGCTTCTCCTTCTAAAAATATTTCACGGCTGGTTTTTCCGAAATCATCCTTATAGCTGATTTTTGTATCGGAATTAATCCAGATTTTTGAACCGTCAGGCAGCGTGAGATTAGATTTAGAGCCCTTTTCCGTTTTGTAAGTATTACCGGCCAGTTTCTTTGTATCTGCCTCAAACGCCATAAATTTTATAAATACAAAAGCCGCTAAAACAGACGCTGCTACCAGTAAATATTTTTTTACGGGCAAGCGTCTGGTTTTTACATTGATCTTTTTTTTCAGGCGTTGAATACTCTTTTCAACATCCTCTTGTTTATTCTTATTAAAAAAAACTTCTTGTTTTTTATCAGCTACATCCAGAAAATGTACAAGATCCAGATAACTTTCGTCTTCTTCCAAAAGCTTTAGCAACTCTTTCCGCTCAAGCAGCGTAAGATTTTCTGATTCTTTTTTAATCAGCAATTCTATTAAGCGATTGTTGTTATCAGGCACAAAAAATATCGTTCTTACTACTAAGACAATAATATTTTAAGAAACCCTTAGTTAAGAAATAATAATTTATTAATAATTGCCGGCCCTGGAAGATCTGTTTAATGCATATTCAGGAAGGTTTTCCTGCAAGCTGGTTAGTATACGGCTGTAAGCCAGGCTCATATGTGCTTCTATTGTCTTTTGAGAAAGACCTAAAAGCTGCGCAACTTCTTTGTATTTCAGGCCGTCATCTTTTATCAGCCGGAAAATGAGGCGGCATTTTTCTGGTAGTGTGTTGATCGCATTTTCTATTGCACTGATATTTTCTTTTCTGATTACTGAGATTTCAGGGTCATTGTAATCTAAGAATATTTCATTGTCAGCCGGGTCTATAGAATCCGTCGCAATTTTTTTTCTTTTGCTGTGGTAATTAAGAGAGGTATGCTTGGTAGCAGTGTATAAGTAATAAGAAAAGCGTGAGATAGTGGTCAGGGTTTTTCTATTGGTCCATATTTTTACAAACACATCTTCCACAACTTCTTCGGCAAGTTCCCTGTTTTCGAGGAAGGTCATTGCATAGCTCAGCAATCCAGAATAATAATGCCTGTATAGCTGCTCAAAGGCTTGCTGATCGTCCTCTTCAGAAATTTTATAATTTAAATATGCAATATGCTCCTTCGTCATTAATAAACCGATAGAAAACAAACTTAATAAAAAATCTTCACATCTGCAGTATAGAAATACTTTTATAAAGTTTCGCTAGTTGTGAAAGCATGTGGTCGCAAACTATTTCAAACCTAAAATGTGGTAAATTTTTTTTAGTAATTAAGAGATCACGAGTATAGTATAATAGTAAGAGATGCATTATGGAGGCTGTGAATTGTTTTTGCACAATACCTGCATCCGTTGAATATGCTACCAACGCTTATAAATACTGTAATAAGCTTTTATCGGAGAACTACTGTTGAAAGCACAGATATTTTAAACAGTAAATCAATACATAAAAAAAAGCACCTACATTTTTTAATTTGTAAGTGCTTTTAAAACAGTCGGGACGACTAGATTCGAACTAGCGACCCCTTGCACCCCATGCAAGTGCGCTACCGGGCTGCGCTACGTCCCGAACTTTAAAGTTGGGGGCACAAATTTAATACGTTTTTACTGATTTAAAGTATATTGCACTAAATTTTTTGAAAGATTATGGATTTGCTCATTAAGAACGCGCATATTGTTGATGATAACGCTTCACACAACAACAAAAAAACAGACATTTTAATTGAAAACGGCATTATTACGGCAATAGAAAATGATATTTCAAAAAATGATATTGAATGTTTCGATGCGCAAAACACATTTGTTTCTCCAGGCTGGATGGAGATATTTTCTGATTTTGCAGATCCTGGCTTTGAACATAAAGAAACCATTACAACCGGTGCGCTTGCCGCCGTACACGGAGGCTTTACCAAAGTGCTTATTCTACCCAACACATCTCCTTCGGTACAGAATAAAGCTTCGGTGGAATATGTGGTGAACAAAGCAAACAATGCAGCGGCAGACATCATTCCACTGGGTGCCGTAAGCCGTGAACTGGAAGGAAAAGACCTGGCTGAAATGTACGATATGGCTGACTCAGGCAGCACCGCATTTTCCGACGGCAAAAAAACAATACAGTCTCCGGGCTTGCTGGTAAAAGCCTTACAATATATTAAAACCATCAATGGCCTCATCATTACACAGCCCGTAGAATCTACCTTTGGCAGCAACGGCTTAATGAACGAAGGAATTGTATCCACCCAACTGGGCCTCCCCGGAATGCCTGCGGTGGCCGAGCATATTATGATCATGCGCGATATTGAACTATTGCGGTATACAAACAGCAGGCTGCACATCACCGGTATATCAACAGCTAAAAGTGTGGAGCTTATCAGCAATGCAAAAAAAGAAGGCCTCAACATCACTTGCAGTGTTACGCCCTATCACCTGCTGCTCTGCGATGAAGACCTTACAAGTTATGACACCAACCTGAAACTCAACACGCCATTAAGAAACCGCAGCGACCGCGATGCGTTGAGAGACGCAGTAAGCAATGGCCAGATCGATTCTATTGCCGTACATCATTTCCCCCAGCATCTGGATGATAAAGATTGCGAATTTGAATACGCCAAAAACGGCATGATCGGTTTACAAACCGCATATCCCGTTGTAAAGACCGCCATACCTGAACTTACTCCATTGCAAATTGCAAGGCTTTTCTCCCTAAACAACCGAGCCATCTTTGGGCTGCCCACAACAATTAAAAAAGGCCAGCCGGCAGAGCTTACCGTGTTTTCTACAGAAAAAACATTTATATTTACGAAAGAAATAAACAAGAGCAAATCTATCAACTCTCCTTTTTTTGGCAAGGAGCTGAAAGGCAGAGTAGAAGCAGTATTTGCAAAAAATAATTTTTATAAAAATTAAATTTCTTTGCGATGAATAAAAGATCAGGAACGCATATCAGAGACGGTGCGCTGCTTGCAGTTTTTTTGATTGTACTCGCCGTCATATATCACCTTACAGGGGTTTACGGCAATAATTATTTAAGCTATCTTATTTACCCGCTTATAGTAATTGCGGTGATATTTTTTTGTTTCAATTATGCAAAACGCACAGGCAATACGCGTTTCAGTGATGTATTCGGCTACGGCTTTAAAGCTATTTGCGTTACAGCGCTGATCATGGTAGCCTGGAATATCCTGGCTTCCCAGGTAATTTTTCCTGAACACACCACCAGGCTCATTGCAGAGCGACAGAAAGAATTAATTGAAGTAGGCGTACCCAGAGAAGAAGTGGAACAGCAATTCAGTTTCTCTAAAAAATATTTTAATGTACTTACTATAAGCTCTACCCTGTTTATGTATGCAATATCGGGTATAGTAGGCGCATTGCTTGCAGCATCTTTAGTAAAGAAAAACAATGCATACGACCAAACAGAAATTAAATAGATATTTATGGATATTACAGTAGTTGTTCCCTTGTTTAATGAAGAAGAATCTTTGCCGGAGCTGAGCGACTGGATCACACGCGTGATGAAAGAGAATAATTTTACTTATGAAGTAATAATGATCGACGATGGTAGTACCGATACAAGCTGGGAGATCATCCAGCACATCTCGAAAATAAATACCAATTTTAAAGGCATAAAATTCCAGCGGAATTATGGAAAATCTGCCGCGCTCAATGAAGGCTTCAAAGCGGCAAAAGGCGATGTGGTAATTACCATGGATGCCGATATGCAGGACAGCCCCGACGAAATACCGGGTTTAAGAGATATGATCATCCATGGCGGATACGATGTGGTGAGCGGCTGGAAAAAAAAGCGTTACGACAATAAGCTTACTAAAAACCTGCCTTCCAAATTATTCAATGCTGTTGCCAGGAAAAGTTCTAAAATACAACTGCACGATTTTAACTGCGGGCTGAAAGCATACAGGAATAAAGTAGTTAAAAGCATTGAGGTGTTCGGGGAAATGCACCGCTACATCCCTGTGCTGGCCAAATGGGCAGGCTTCAGGAAAATAGGCGAAAAGGTTGTGGAGCATCGCCCCAGGAAATATGGCGTTACCAAATTCGGGCTTAACCGTTTTGTCAATGGTTTTCTGGATTTGTTTACCATCAGTTTTATCAGTAAATTCGGTAAGCGGCCCATGCATTTTTTCGGGTTGTACGGAACTTTGTTTTTTATAATCGGTTTGCTCATCATATTATTCCTGATCGTGCAAAAGCTTGTATTGCCGCACTTCTGGCTTACCAATAGCCCTGCTTTTTATATTTCACTCACGGTCATGATCATTGGTATGCAGTTGTTCCTTGCAGGCTTTGTAGGAGAACTGGTTACAAGGAATGCTTCGGAAAGGAATGTTTATTTAATAGAAGAAAAAATCGGCGTTTAAAAACAAATACTATGTCGTTAACCATTAGTAAAAGAGGCGGGCAAATGCCTGAATCCCCGATCAGGAAACTGGTACCATATGCAGAAGCTGCCAAAGCACGCGGTATTCAGGTATTCCACCTGAATATCGGCCAGCCGGATATAGAAACCCCGGAAGCTGCCGTTCAGGCTGTAAAGAATTACTCTTCAAAGATCGTGGAATACTCACACAGTGCAGGCAATGAATCTTACAGGAGAAAACTGGCTGAAAATTATAAACGTGCAGGCATTGATGTAGATTATACAGACATCATTATTACCACGGGCGGTTCAGAAGCTATTATCTTCGGCTTTATGGCCTGTTGCGATGCAGGTGATGAGATCATTATCCCCGAACCGCTCTATGCTAACTACAACAGCTTTGCAATCGAAGGCGGCATCAGTATTGTACCGGTTGCCTCTTCCATAGATAATGGTTTTGCACTGCCGCCTGTGACTGATTTTGAAAAACTGATCACATCCAGGACCAAAGCGATTGTCATTTGTAATCCAAATAATCCCACGGGTTACCTGTACAGCCGCGAAGAAATGGAAACCCTTAAGGAAATAATTTTAAAGCACAACCTGTACCTGTTTTCAGATGAAGCCTACAGAGAGTTTTGTTACGACGGCGACCACTTCAGCGCCATGAACCTCAAAGGTGCGGAAAACAATGTAGTGCTGGTAGATACTATCAGTAAGCGCTACAGTGCATGCGGCGCGCGCATTGGCGCATTGGTCACTAAAAACAAAGAACTGTATAATACGGTAATGAAATTTGCACAGGCACGCCTTAGCCCGCCCACTTTCGGACAGGTATTGGGCGAAGCAGCGACAGAACTGCCTGCAGATTATTTTGAAGCAACCAAAGAGGAATACCGCAAACGCCGTGACACGCTGGTATCACGCTTACAGAAAATGGAAGGCGTTGTATGCCCTACTCCTGGCGGCGCTTTTTATGCAATGGCTAAACTGCCTATTGAGGATGCTGAAGATTTTTGCCAGTGGCTGCTGGAAAGTTTCTCGCACAATGGAAAAACCGTGATGATAGCGCCGGCCCCCGGGTTCTATGCTACCAGGGGTTTGGGAAGAAACGAAGTGCGCCTTGCCTACGTATTAAATTCAGATAGTATAAACGAGGCAATGGACGTTTTAGAGGAAGCACTAAAAGTCTACAAAAGATAAAGACAAAAACATTGGATTTTTTTGTTTATTTCAATCACATCTTTATCTTTGTACTTGAAGGCTGTGCAAAACGAGGCAGAGTGCCTGGTTCACAAAAATTTATTTAACTCTTTTTTCATATGGCAAGCAATCGAAGACGGTCTGTAGTTTCCACTACGGGCCTTTTTTTTTTATCAAAAATCCTGGTGTTATTTTTTGATGATTTGAAAAATAGAATTACTTTTGCAACCCTTGCAATACCGGTGATAATCATTTATACAGCGTGATTTAGGAGATGAGCAAGTGTATAAGTTCTCAATTTTTTTGGCGGGGTAGCTCAGATGGTTAGAGCGCAGGATTCATAACCCTGAGGTCACGGGTTCAACTCCCGTCTCCGCTACAGAAGGATGTCGAAAGGCATCCTTTTTTATTGGAGGCTGTTAAGTAACAAGCCCGCTATTTTCTAAATAGCAGGCCTGCAATGCTGTAACAATATGATCCGGGCTAATGCCTCTACGCCGAATTTCTTCCCGCGTTAATAATGCCGAAAGAGCAGCGCATGATCATTTTTTCATAAGTGGACTTGAAGTCCGAATCGCTGTGCCTGGCATTGATCTCGCTGACCTTATGCATAGCGTACTGCTGTATGGTGAGCAATGGCAATACAATTCTTTCGCGCATCTGGATAGACATTTTTTCTACCGGGTATTTTTCCATCAGTTCCGATTCGCCGGCCAGCTTTAGTACCATCTTTTCTGTAAGCAGGAACTCTTCGTGAACCATTTCCCATACTTCACCGTACACCGGGTGTTCAGACTGGTGGCGTGTGATGGGAAAAAAACATTTCTGCATAGACATCTGGCTGTTGTCCATCAGGGCGCGGAAAAACAATGAACTGCTATACAAAGCTTTCAACTCCTTCCATTTTCCTTTTTTCTCCAATACACTTAAAGCAGTGCCAAGGCCGTAATAGCCGGTAACGTTTTGCTTTATCTGGCTCCAGGAGCCGACATACGGAATAGCACGCAGGTCATTCATGTTTATTTTCGAAGATGCATTGCGCTTAGCAGGCCTGCTGCCGATATTGGTATCGCCGTAAAAACGCAGAGGGCTTGCATGAGACAGATATTCCAGGAAATACGGATGCGACTTTAGCTCGGTGTATGACCGGAAGCTTTCATTTGCCAACTCTTCAAACAATGCATTTTCTTTTTCAGTAAATGCTTTTACTTTTTCATCAGATACATCATCAACTATGCCCGCGTTGATAAGCTGTTCGATATTGTAGATCGCCGAGTCTATGGTACCGAAATTAGAGCTTACGGTTTGTCCCTGTATGGTTAGCTGTATTTCTTTGTTTTCAATAGTTTCACCCATGGAGGCATAGAAACGGTGTGTTTTTCCGCCGCCGCGCGAAGGAGGGCCTCCTCTGCCGTCGAAGAATAACACATTGATATTGTATTGCCTGGAGAGCGCTGTAAGTTTTTCCTTTGCCTGGTAGATGCGCCAGTTGGCCATAAGGTAGCCGCCGTCTTTGGTGCCGTCTGAAAAACCTAGCATGATGGTCTGGTTATTGCCCCGCTGTGCAATATGTTTGCTGTAGACCTTATTTTCATACAGCTGTTTCATCACTTTCTCTGCATTCTGCAGATCCTCAATAGTTTCAAATAAAGGCACAATATCTACAGAAAGCTTATGCATATTCCAGCCGGACAATTTAAACAACGCAAATACCTCCATCATATCCAGCGCCGTCTCGCAATGGCTGATGATGTAACGGTTACAGCCTTGTTCGCCATTCTCTTTCTGAATTTGTTTCACCGTTTTCATTACCTTCAGCGTGTCTTCAAAAGTCTCATTGGGGTAAGCAAGATCCTTTTCAGCCTTCATTTTCAGCAGCGCTTCAATTTTTTCCTCTTCGCTTAAAGCATCGTAGTTCTTTGGAAGCAAGTGAAATTTCTCATTAAGGCAGCGCACCAGTTCCCTGTGTACAGAGCTGTCCTGGCGAATGTCGAGCGTAGCAAAAAAAGTACCGAATATCTGCACTCTGGCTATAAATTGATCGATCATGCTGATGTGTAAACCATTGTGATCTCTCTGAACTACATCCCGCAATTTTGTGAAGATTGCTATGAGTTCGTCTTGTGAAATATAGCTGCTGTCTTTGTTTTCAAATAAAAATCCGTAAAGAGACGCCTCCACCTCCTGCAACACGGTATCTACGTTCCTGAAAGTAAGTCTGCGCTTCATTTCCCGCACATCGCGGTAATAACAATGCATGATGGCATTTTTGAGTTTCCTGGCCACCTGCAAAGTTGTTTCTGACTTCACAAACGGGTTACCATCACGGTCGCCGCCAGGCCAGAAGCCTAACCTGATTACGGGGTTTTTATCGTCTACCACATCGTTGAATAAAGTTTTTAACTGGTGTAAAATATTGCCTGCTGCGTGATAAAATACATTCTCCAGGTACCATACCAGGCTAAGCGCCTCGTTGTAAGGCGTGGGTTTTTGTTTTCTAAAAAACGGCGTTCTGCCCAATTGTTTCAGGTAAGAGTTTACTTCTTCTGTATGGCCTTCTTCCAGCGCATCACTCAGGTCGTGAATAATACCAAGCACCTCTCCCGGGTAGAATTGTGTGGGATGAGCCGTAAGTACAAGCCTTACGGAAAAATCTTTTAACCGCTGGCGCAGATCGTCTTCTTTGTTGTTTTGAGAAACAATGCTTTCCAGTTGTTTTACCGTGCCGCGGCCGTTCATGTCGTTTACTTTACCGAAGGAAGCATCTTCGAGCGCATCGAACAACACTACCTGCCTTTCTGCAAATTGTATAAAACGAAACAGCAGGTCTATCTTATGCTGCTCCCTGGAATAATGAGCATATTCACTTAAAAAAGAATCTACCAGTTCCATCGGGTTTTTACCTTTTACATAGCCTTCTTCGCAATGCAGCAGGAACAAAGACAGCAGTACGCCCGTTTTTTCTACTTTATGAAAAGGCAGGGATGTAAACAGGCTGTTGTAAAGCTGAAAGCGTGTGCCCACCAGGTTCTTGAATTCTGTTAGCGATTTATTGTAAGTGTAATTCATAAGTAGTTGCTATTTTGGGTTGAAACGTTGCAAATGTATTATATTTTGATGTATGATCAACATATGCAATAAAAAAACCGCCTGAAGAATCAGGCAGTCTTTTTCTATCTACAAATCCCTATGAAAAATTTATTTGTCTATAGCGCCTAACACTTTTTGTGCAAATGCATTCAACGCCTCTGATTCTTTTTTTCCTTCTTTCACCAGGCGGTGCACTTCAATGGCGCCGAAAATGTTGGTCATTAATTCACCGGCAACATTCAGCTCTTCATCGGATACACCGCGGAAATCTGAAAATGATTCCAACACTTCTGCTGCAGCTTCCAGCTTGCCGGGTTCTACAGTCTGGTACAATTGTCTGATTATCGGTAATTTCATTTTATATATTCTTATTGTTTTTAATGAACGCAATAGCTATCCGGGGGTTGTGGCATAGCTGTTTTTTGTTTTCAAATATGTTTACAGCAATGATAAACAGTGATGTTATAAAACTGTGCGCTACCCCCGGTTCGCATGCGTACCATTCAAAAACTTAGTTAAGTTCTTTGAATAAATTATGCAGGGATTCAGCCTGGTTGGTTTGCACCTGGTTTACAAGCTGGCCGTTTTTAAATGCAGCAAAGGTTGGCAGGTTGTCAACCTTTGCAAACTTCCTGCTTTCGGGAAATTTTTCTGCATCTACGTACACGAAAGCAACATCGCTATTTTCAGATGCAAGTTTTTTAAATTTCGGCTTCATGATACGGCAGTTGCCACACCAGGTAGCGCCATACTGAACCATTACTTTTTGCTGCCCGTTTATAATACTGTCAAGTTTATCTTCGGTCAATTCCTGGAACATACTATTAAATTTTTAGTGTGAACTTAAATATTCTGCTACGCCTTTTCTGTCTGCACTCATGGCATCTTTTCCTTCTTCCCAGTTTGCAGGGCACACTTCACCGTGCTTCTGCACGTGTGCGTAAGCATCTATTAGTCTTAAAAATTCCTGCACGTTTCTTCCCAAAGGCATATCGTTGATGCTTTCGTGGAATACTTTTCCATCCTCGTCTATGAGGTATGTAGCGCGGTAGCTCACATTGCCGCCAATGATCTCTTCTTCATCGGTCTCTTCATTAATGGTATAGTCTACATCCAGGATATCAAGCCTGTCTGCAAGCGCCCTGTGTGTATCTGCCAGTATTGGGTAAGTAACGCCTTCAATACCGCCGTTTTCTTTCGGTGTGTTCAGCCATGCGAAGTGCACCTCAGGTGTATCGCAGGATGCGCCGATAACTGTTGTATTTCTTTTTTCAAATTCTCCCAAAGCTTCCTGGAAAGCATGTAATTCAGTCGGGCAAACAAAAGTAAAATCTTTAGGATACCAGAATAAAAGTACTTTCTTGTTGTTCTCTACCGCTTCTTTATAAACATTGATCCTAAGATTATCGCCCATTTCTGACATGGCATCGACTGTTAAATTCGGGAACTTTTTTCCTACAAATGACATAGTGTATAATTTAATGGTTTTATAATTAATTGACTATGCAAACTTACAACACATTATATGTGTAAACTATTCGATTTATCTATTTTAGAATAACTTTAATCTATATATTAATGGTTGATCACTATCACGCAGGGCATGTTTCTTTTACATTCATTATCTTCGCGCCATGAAAATTTTAATGGTATGCCTGGGAAATATCTGCCGCAGCCCGCTGGCTGAGGGCATCCTGAGACATAAAGTAAAACAGGCCGGGCTCAACTGGGAAATAGACAGTGCAGGCACAGGCGGCTGGCACGTGGGCGAACCACCACATGCCGGTTCACAAAAAATTGCCAGGTTAAAAGGGTTTGATATCTGCGACCTGAAAGGACGCAAATTCAAAAAAGAAGATTTTGAATATTATGACAAGATCTATGTAATGGACAGCGAAAACTACCAGGAAGTAAAACGCATGGCAGGTAAATATTTTGATGAAAACAAGATAGACCTGATCATGAATGAAGTGTATACCGGCAAAAACATGCAGGTGCCTGATCCGTGGTATGCCAATACAGACGAGGCTTTCAGCGAAGTATACGATCTGCTGGACAAGGCTACCGATCATATCATTAAAAAATATGCTTAGCTAAAACTGATATGTGTTTTCTAACATCAACCTATAACATTATAAAAAATGAAACCATCCATACCGCAGGGCACCAGGGACTTTAGCGCGGAAGTAGTGCGGAAACGTAATTATATTTTTAATACCATCCGCTCTGTATTTGAGTTGTACGGCTTTGAACCGCTGGAAACACCGGCGATGGAAAACCTGGATACACTTATGGGGAAATATGGCGAAGAAGGCGATAAGCTTATTTTTAAAGTGCTCAACAACGGGCTTGATAATCCCAACAAAAAAGAAAAAACGGAAGCAGGTTTTCAACAGATACTTGCAGGAAGATCAGACAAAAACATTACGGAAAGAGCATTGCGCTACGACCTTACCATTCCCTTTGCACGCTACATAGCCATGAATCACGGGCAACTTACCTTTCCGTTTAAACGCTACCAGGTGCAACCCGTATGGCGCGCAGACCGCCCGCAGCGCGGTCGTTACAGGGAATTTTACCAGTGCGATTGTGATATTGTGGGAAGCAGTACATTGATGAATGAGCTGGAGTTGATCCAGATTTACAACAGCGCTTTTGATAAGCTGCGGGTTGACGTTGAAATCAAAATCAATAACAGGAAAATACTTGCCTCGCTTGCCGAAAAATGCGGCGGCGCAGATAAGCTTACCGACATTACCATTGCTATTGATAAGCTTGATAAGATAGGGCTGGAGAAAGTAAAGGAAGAATTAGCTGCCCGGGGTTTAGATGCTGCACAAATAGGCACTATTGAAAAATACCTCTCTGTAAGTGGCAGTAGTGAAGAAAAGATTGCACAGGTAAAAACGTTGTTGAGCGGCATCAGTCTGGCAGAAGAGGGCCTTTCGGAACTGGAATACCTGCTGAAACACACCAATCTTGAGTATGGCAGGCTACATATAGATTTTACACTGGCGCGCGGTCTTAATTATTATACAGGAACTATCTTTGAAGTAAAAGCTAAGAATGTAACCATTGGCAGCATCGGCGGCGGCGGGCGTTACGACGATCTTACCGGCTTGTTTGGCTTGCCAGGCATGCCCGGAGTGGGCATCAGCTTTGGTGTTGACAGGATCTATGATGTAATGGATGAGCTTAATCTTTTCCCAGAAACTTTACAGCACGCCACAGATGTTTTGTTTTTTAACCTCGGCGAACAAGAAAGTATGGCTGCCTTCGCACTGATGCAACAGTTGCGCCGGGAAAATATCCGCTGTGAAATGTACCATGAGAAAGCAAAGTTTGATAAGCAGTTTAAATATGCCGATAAAAAACGCATTCCGTTTGTGGTGATCATGGGCGAAGAAGAAGTGAAACAAAATAAATGCAACATTAAAAACCTCAGCAAAGGCGAACAATTATCTTTTGATAACCACAATATAAAAGAAATGATAAATTATCTTCGCTCCTGATCACGATTGCTTGCGAATGATTAATTTTAAGCTTTAAGTTTTACCTATGAACAATAAAATTTTCCTGCTGGCTATATTTTCCATCCTTTTGTTTGCTGCCTGCGGCAGGAAAAATATACCTGCAAAAACAACTACTACCGTAACAACTGAGCGCCCGCCCGTGGCTCCTGACCGTATTGCTGATGATAAGAAATATATGGTAAAAGCTACGGTGCCGGTGAATAAAGTTGAAGGCAATGAAAATGTAGAAGCCAACATTAAAGCCAATGCTGCAAAAGCACCAACCGCTGCCGAGAAGGCTGTGGCTGTTATAGACAGTAAAGGCAATGTGGTGATTGATCGTAATACGCTACCGGCACACGTCAATCACAACCTGGATTCTATCAGCATGGTAGTGCGTGCGTATACGCCTAACCAGGCAAAGAACTTATCAAGCAGGTACAACTTTATACCTCCGCGCGTGATCTATGTGCCGGCAAGCATGCAAAAACAGGGAACAAAAGGCGTATATTTTCTTTATAAAATCCCCAACAATGCATTGTGGTACTGGAAAAGATCAGACGGATATTTTTATATAGACGAGAACCATTACCAATAGCAATAACACTATTAAAAAATTAAGCGAAAGACGGTAATCTTTCGCTTTTTGTTTTGACAAGCAATCGTAAAATACTGACTAAACAAATATATCAGGAATCTTATTACCTCTTATACGTAGTTAGGTATTCATTCGCTACACTTCATGGAAAATATTTTTTAAACAAATCAGGATTTAACATAAAGGCTTCCCCGGTAAGGTTTTAACAATGTAAAATGTCATGAAATTAGGAACTTATACCAACTGTAAATGAATAAAGCCTATTGCATGTGACCATAAAGAAAAAATAAAATATACACACATGGAAATTATTTGAAAAGCTCCCGGTAATAATTTACTTTAAAATCGTAAACAGGCCTTTTTGATTCTTTATACAAGTGCGCATTTTGCCTATACATTTTAGAAGCAGACCAGGCCACATTAGCGCTGCCGGAAGGTGAATACAAAACATGCAACGTCACTTTGCGCCCGAAAACATCATCAACCACCACCTTTCTGTTTTTTCTGATCTCCGGCGTAATTTTTCTATGCAGTATGTTTACGTAAAACAATTTAAAAGCATTGTTTTTGCCAAAGCCGCTTGTAAAATATACATCTTTAATGTTAGAGTTTTTTATTTGCTCCACCAACGCGGTATTTAGTTCTGTTGGTATCAGGTCATTATCGAGGTAAGTAGATGCCTGCCGTTCACACGCAACAATGGTGTCGCTTACCGCGATTTTCTTTTTCTTCAGAAAGCTAAGTATCTTATCAACAGTCAAAGGGCGGGAAAGCAATGAGGGAAAGGCGTCGGCAAATATTTCCCATATAGAATTTTTATTACCATAAAAAAACGGGAGCTGGAATGTATCGTGATTATGCGGGTGAATGGTACCCACGATCAGCTTGCTGGCATCTTTTGAAATAGGATACTGATCGAGATGCCGGTGGCGCGTAATAATCTTTTCCATAAAAATTCACTAAACAGTTTCAGCAGGCAGGTTAATTTCCCGCTGCAATACCCAGCGGTTATTGATGTATTTATACAAGCCTGTTTTATGAACCGTGAAACTTTCCCTGAAAGGCTTGCCTTCATATTCACTCCATGCAAGTTCAAAGTTCTGAAGCGTAAGGTCCCTGTAAGCTACGGTTAGATGGGGGTGAAAACTTTTACCGGATGAGGCATTAAAAAACACAGACAGTTCACTGAAAAGTTGTTTCAGCTGTTCTTTATTTTCCGGGTGAATGTATATCACAGGATTTTTCTTATTCTGGAAAGCCTGGAATCCATTGAGCTGCAGCTCAAAAGCCGGCGTTTCCAATTTTATGGAAGAAAAGTTATTCAACAGCAATTCTTCTTTTTCTTCCGGCAGTTTAAAAACGGGGATAATGGTAATGTGCGGAAAGTTTTTGTACGCCTTTACACTTTCAAACCTGTCTGCAAAGTCTTTGCTGACTGCACGTATCTTATCAGAAATTTCACGTGGCGGTTCCACCGCGATAAAATATAGATTCATTTCCCTGAAGTTGATATAAAAAATACCAGGAGGCATCCTCCCGGTATCACAAAAATTTGATTACAATATTACTGGCCCAGTACCCAGGCAAAGATCAGCGGCGCTACAATGGTAGCATCGCTTTCCACAATAAACTTAGGTGTATCAATATCCAGCTTGCCCCAGGTAATTTTTTCATTGGGCACAGCGCCTGAATAAGAACCGTAAGAAGTAGTGGAATCTGATATCTGGCAGAAATAAGACCAGAACGGCACATCATGCCACTCCAGGTCCTGGTACATCATGGGTACTACGCAAATAGGGAAATCGCCGGCAATGCCGCCGCCGATCTGGAAGAAGCCAACGCCTTTGCCCCCGCTGTTGGCGCGGTACCATTCTGTAAGATACATCATGTATTCAATACCTGATTTCACGGTGCTTGCTTTCAACTCGCCTTTAATGCAGTAGCTGGCAAAAATGTTACCGGTAGTGCTGTCTTCCCATCCCGGTACTATCACAGGTATATTTTTTTCTGCTGCAGCCAGTATCCAGCTGTTCTTCGGATCTATTTCATAATGCTCTTCCAGCACGCCGCTCTTGACCACCTGGTATAAAAACTCGTGCGGGAAATAGCGTTCACCTTTATCTTCAGCATCTTTCCATACTTTGTGCAAATGTTTTTGCAGCCTGCGGAATGCCTCCTCTTCCGGAATACAGGTATCGGTAACGCGGTTGTAGTGATTTTCCAGTAATTCCCATTCTTCCCTGGGTGTGAGGTCGCGGTAGTTAGGCACTCTTTTGTAATGCGAATGCGCTACCAGGTTCATCACATCTTCTTCCAGGTTGGCTCCGGTGCAGGAGATGATGGCAACTTTATCCTGGCGTATCATCTCTGCAAGAGAAATACCCAGCTCGGCTGTACTCATGGCGCCGGCCAGCGATATCAGCATTTTGCCGCCTTCGTTTAAATGAGTTTCATAACCTTTGGCCGCATCCATTAATGCCGCCGCATTGAAATGCCTGTAATGATGTTCTATAAATTGCGATATGGGTCCTTTCATGTGTATTATATTTATTTGTTTTTTCAGTTGCCACATGGAATAACCATTTTTTTAGATTCAATACTCATCCCCGGTTGGTATGATCCCTAATCTGTATGGTTATTCATATTTTTATATTTAAATTTATTTTTAAAAATTACCTCAGCCATCCGGAAGGGTTCATATCATTTCCCCTGTCGTCACTTACAATAAATAACATGGTATGCTTTCCGTGAATGCCTGTTGCCATTGCACCTAAAGGCGTGCCGGCCTGTACATTCTGGCCTTTGCTTACAAATACATTGGCAAGATGATTATAAGTAGTGAAATATTTACCATGGCGCACAATTACCGTATAGCCATCATCCATATTTACCACTACCGATACAACGCCATTAGCTACAGAGCGCACACCGGGATCGCCGTTGGATGTGATCTCAATGCCGGGATTGTATTCGCGTATCTTGGAGCCGGGCAAGGTGTAGTTTCCGAAAGGCTGGCTCACATATCCTGATGCCGGCCATGGCAGAGCGCCCCTATTCTTTTCAAAATCAAGCGACTGGGTCATGTTTTCTTTCGATGCTTCGAGCACGTTGTAGGTACGCCCGCGGTTGGTAGCAGCTTCGCGCGATTCCTGTACCACTTCCTGCTCTACCCTTCTTTTTACTTCCGCTTTCTGTTCTTCCGTTTTAGGCACTGCTGCTGCCACCCGTGCTGTTTCCCGCTCTTTTTCCAGCCGCGCTACTTCCTGTTTTGCTTTTTCTTCCTCGGCTTTTTTCTTGGCCAGGTCACGTGCGTTGGCTTCATCTATGGCACGGTTTCTTTCTTCCATGCGCTTCAACTGGCGGTCGCGTTCTGCTTTGCGTGCAGCATCGGCTTTTTCGCGTGCCAGGCGCTCTTCCATTTCTTTTGTCTCCCGGGCTAATCTTTCTTCGCGTTCTTTTTTCTCCCTCACCATTCTTTCTTCTGCCAGTTTTCTCTCTTTCTCTGCCGCGGCAGCTCTTGCAGCAGCTTCTTCGCGCTCTCTTTTTGCCTTTTCATACGCCGCTATTTTTTCTTTTTCTACAGCAGCATCCGCAAGCCGCTGTGCCTCTATGCGTGCCTGCCTTTCTTCTTCTGCAATCCGGGCTGCAGCAATTTTAGCGAGGCGTTCTCTTTCCTGCCTTTGCGCTTCGGCTATTTCCCTGCGGATAACATCATTGAGCACGCGGCGAAGCTGATCTCTTTGTTTTTCTCTTGCAGCGATCTCTTCTCCCAGCTCACCTTCTCTTCCCTGCAATAATTTTATGGCCTCATCTTTTTCGAGCTTATCGGACTCAAGGCCTTTTAGCTGCCCGCTTTGGGTATTCAATGCTACGTTCTTATTGCCTTTTAACCTAGATATCTCGTCAAGCTTGCCCTGTATCAGCGCTTGCGTATTTTTAATGTCGCTCACCTGTGCATCACGGTAAGTGCGGTAGCTTTTTAAGTATTGCAGCCGCTTAAATGCATCGTTGAAAGAATTGGAAGAGAATATGAAATTAATGTAATCGTAGTTATTTCTTTTTTTATATGCCTCCACCAGGCTTTGCGCGTATTTGGCCTTTAAGGTATCCAGTTCCTGCCGGTGCTTTTCAAGCTGTCCGTTGTAAGCAGCAATCTGGCCGTCGAGATTTTTGATGTCTGTGCTTATATTGTTGATGAGCTGCTGGCGGGTAGATATTTTTTCTTCAATAAGTTTTAATTGTGCCAAAGATATTTTCTGTGTCTTCTTTACTTCTTTCAGGTTAGAGTTCAGCTCGCTCAGCTCTTTCTGTAATGCCTGCTGCTGCGCCCGGATCTGTTCTTTGGTCTGGGCATGAGAAAAGTGTAGGCCGCCAGTTAAAAATAATATTACTAAGAAATAATGTCTGCGGATCATCAATAAGGTTCTGATTTAATCGTACGAATATATTAATAAACTGATAGCTTTAGTGTTTATAAGCTATTAAAATTATCCTTCTGAATATCCCCTGGGTACACTGAAAGGAAAAGTAACCGGTTGATCAAAAACAGGTTCTTTATATTCCAGGTGAATTTTAGTGGTAGCGCCGTTTTCTTTCACAACAATATTCCTTAGATAAGAAAAGTTTTTCCCAGACAGGTTACGGTAATCACCATAAGTAATATTTGCAGTACGGGATGATGTGGCCTCGGAAACCTGGCTGGTAGATGCATAAGACGCGCCGGTATTGCTTTTCATTACCGTTAATAAATTCCTGATGGCATCGGCAACAAGCGTGTATTGAATGTTGTCTGACGAGTTCTGAAAACTTTCAGGCTCACCGTTTATAAACACCGGGTTGCCTACGAGCAGGTCCTGCAGGTCATAAAAATTTACCGGTACTTTAACCAGGCTCTGCAGGTATCGCGTATCTCTGCGTATCACCTTGCTTTGCAGCTTATCAATTAATACAACACTATCCGGCGTAACCTTAGCACGGAATACTTCTATACCGAACGGCCCTGTTACCGACATCCAGATAACTTTATTTTTTTCCATGCGCAGGTTTGCGTTGGCGCTTTGACTCATTTTAGGGCTTTGAAATTGCAAACCGATTTTAGCAGAAAATGTGTTGAAATCGATCTTATTGTTCCTGATTTCATTCAGCAGCTTCAAAGCATAATCTTTTTCTGCTTTCTTCGCATCGTCAACAGCCACTACTTTGCCGGAATGGTCAACTGCAGGATTGGCCTGTGTTTTACGCACCGTTTTACAGGCAGAAAAACTTAATGCTGCAACGCCCAGCAATATAATATATCTTTTCATTTGCATGTTTGTATTATTTGTTTTTTCAGTTGCCAGATGCAATATTTGCGGTGAACTCTTTTCGCTTATTCATCCGCGGTTGGTATGTGCTTTATAGCTACTACGCTTATTTTTAGGTTAATTTTTACCTGTATGGCCGAAACCACCTGCGCCTCTGTCTGTTTCATTGATCTCGGACACTTCATTCCAACTGATCATTTCCACTTTTTGTATCACCATCTGCGCAATCCTGTCAGCAGGATGAATCACCTGGTCTTCATTGGACAGGTTTATCAGGATCACTTTTATTTCTCCGCGGTAATCAGCGTCTATGGTCCCAGGCGTGTTTAAACAGGTAATGCCCTGCTTGGCTGCCAGCCCGCTGCGCGGCCTGATCTGCGCTTCAAAACCTTGTGGCAGCTCTATAAACAGACCTGTAGGGATTAGTTTTCTTTCCAATGATTTTAAAGTCACCGGTTCCGCAATATCTGCTCTTAAGTCCATGCCCGAAGAGCCTGCCGTGGCATAATGCGGTAATGCATTTGTTGATTTATTGATAATATTTACCTTCATCCGTGTATTTAATTTTTTTTAATAAGTTCCGACAGCTATGTGGAAAGCCAAATAATTATAACGCTTTATATGCCGCACGCTTATGGCTATTTCCTGCTATATTTGATCTGTTATTTTTTGAAGCAGCACAACGGCATGTGCCGTTAATCCTTCTTCCCTGCCCACAAAACCCATCAGCTCGGTAGTAGTTGCTTTTATAGAAACATCTTTTACGCCGAGGTTTAAAAGCCCGGCTATCACTTGCTGCATTTCAGCAATGTAGGGCTTAATTTTAGGTTCCTGTAAACATAATGAAGCATCAACGTTCACAATAGTATAGCCCTCGGTTTGTATCAGTTCAAAAGTTTTTGAGAGTAAAATTTTACTGTCAATATCCTTATAAGCTGCATCTGTATCAGGAAAATGCGTGCCAATGTCACCTAAAGCCAGCGCACCAAGCAGGGCATCGCAAATGGCGTGTAACAATACGTCGGCATCACTGTGCCCGATGCTGCCTTTTGAATGCGGAACTTTAATACCGCCGATCCACAGATCGCGCCCGGCCTCAAGCCGGTGGTAATCTATGCCGTAACCAATTCTTATATTCATTTGATATTGTATATTGTTAAAACAGATGGCGAAGATACATGCTTCAAATTACAATTCGAAGGAAAAAACGGGTTTAAAATAGCGCTAATGTATACAAGTATTACAGCTCCCGTTCCCTGATGAGTGCACGAACGGTATCTTTTGCATGAAGGTAGAGCTGCGGAAAGAAGGTATTAAATTTTTCCCGGAGAAAATCAAGGTTCTCCTCAAAATCAGCAAAAACGTCCAGGTCATTATCCAGGAATTTGGCGCGCCGCGTTACATGGTTAAAACTGTTTTGAATGCCCCATTTAAACCGGTAATTGTACAACCAGTCTTCACGTACCATCCAAGGCAATATTTTCAGGAAATGCTCCGGCAGTATATGTATATTCTTACTCAATACATTGTAAACCTTCTCTGAAAATTGCTGCCATTGCAGCGGCGTTTTCAGCGACAGGTCATTGGCAACAAAATAATCAAAGGCTACATCTACAAATGCTCCCGCATACAAGCCTGTTTTCTGCCTGAAAACCTGCTTAGCCTCCGCGATCACGGGGTGTTCGTCTGTAAAAGTATCAATATCGCGATGGAGTTGAATACCTGCCTGTATTTTATCATCAAATGCATACTTCTTTTTTCCTTTCACGAAATCGCTGATCATATTACCGATAATGAAGGGTTCATAATCAAAGGACAGGTATGCATGCGCCAGGAAATTCATGTGTAAATGTAAAATAATTCTACTTTAGAAGATAAGAACTTTTCAAGAAAGCAAGACTCAAAAGGTTTTTGTACCTTTGCGCCTCAATTGTCAACGCTCAACTGCATGAAAAAAGTTCAGGTAAATTACATCGAAAGTTTTGGTACACAGGATGGCCCGGGAATAAGAATGGTAATTTTTACACAAGGCTGTAAAATGCGCTGCCTCTACTGCCAAAACCCCGATACACTGCCTTTTAAAGGCGGCACTGCCATGAGCTGGGAAGAATTGCTTGACAAGGCTTTGCGCCAGAAAGAATATTTCGGCACGCGCGGCGGTGTTACGGTTTCCGGCGGCGAACCTTTGTTGCAGGCAGAAGGGCTGATTCCGCTTTTTAAAGCCCTTCATGAAAAAGGTATCAATACCGCTCTGGATACCAACGGGTTCGTCTGGAATGAACATGTGGAAGAATTGCTGAAGCATACCGATTACGTACTGCTGGATATTAAACACATTGACCCCAAAACCCATAAAAAACTTACGGGCGTGCACCTGGCCCCCATCCTTGACTTTACTGAAAAAATTAAACCGCTTCATAAAAGATTGTGGATCAGGTATGTACTGGTACCCGAATGGAACGATGCTGATAATGACTTAAGAAACTGGGCAAAATTTGTTCATACCCTCCCCGGTGTAGAGCGCATAGAGGTGCTGCCTTATCATACACTGGGTGTGCCTAAATACGGCGAGCTGGGCAAAGAATATAAATTACATGGCATACAATCGCCGACAGCCGAACTCAAAGAGCGCACGGTGCGGATATTTGAAGAAGAAGGCTTGGAAAATATTATAGTGAAGTAAAAGCCTGCAAAGATAAGTATTTTTTCCGGATATTCCAATGAAATAAATCACTTATTTTTATCTTTAAATTCATCTTTTCGTTAGTTTTTCCGTCTTACCTTTGTACTGTTATAATAAAATACCAAAAAATCCTCAATAAAATGAATACAGAAACTAAAGTAACTGCTCCTGAATTTCAGGGAACCAGATGGAAAGAGACAATTGACGTCAATAACTTTATTATCGAAAATATTACTCCTTACACAGGAGATGCTTCCTTCCTTGAAGGGCCTACGGAAAGAACGCAGGAGTTATGGAACAAGACAAAAGAATATCTTCTTGAAGAAAGAAAAAATAACGGTCTCAGAAGTGTAGACGTAGAAACAATCTCTACCATTACCAGCCACAAACCCGGCTACATTCTCCAGGAAAAGGAGTTGATTGTTGGCTTGCAAACCGACGAACCTCTTCGCCGCTCCATCAAACCTTTCGGTGGTATCAAATTGGTAGAGAGCGCTTTAGAAGAGAGAAACCTGAAAATCTCCCCTAAAGTACAGGAAATATTTCAATACGCTAAGAACCACAACGACGCGGTTTTTTCAGCATACGACAAAGAGATACGTCTTTACAGAAGCAACCATATCGTTACCGGCTTGCCGGACAACTACGCAAGAGGCCGCATTATCGGTGACTACAGAAGGCTGGCACTTTACGGCGCTGACCGGCTGATCGCATTCAAACAGGCAGATGCAGCAGCTGTAGACGGGCAAATGACAGACGAAAAAGTAAGGCTGCGCGAAGAAATATCTATGCAGATCGCAGCGCTGAAAGATATCAAGAAAATGGCGGCTGCTTACGGCTTTGACGTATCCAAACCAGCTACTACTGCCAAAGAAGCTACTCAATGGGTTTATTTCGCATACCTGGCTGCCATCAAAGAACAGGATGGTGCAGCAATGTCTATGGGTAATGTTTCTACCTTCCTGGATATTTATTTTGAAAAAGATATTCAACAGGGTATGCTTACAGAGGCGGAAGCCCAGGAAATAATTGATGATTTTGTAGTAAAATTAAGGCTGGTACGCCACCTGCGCCCCGGCTCTTACGATGATATTTTCGGCGGAGACCCTACCTGGGTTACTGAAGCTATCGGCGGACAGTTGTTCGACGGAAGAACAAAAGTTACCAAAACATCCTTCCGTTTCTTACAAACATTATACAACTTAGGACCTTCTCCCGAACCAAACCTTACAGTACTCTGGAGCAAAGACCTTCCCGAAGGATTTAAAAAATTCTGTGCACAGGCATCTATAGATACTTCTTCTATCCAATACGAAAACGACGATCTGATGCGTGCCTCAAGAGGCAGTGACGACTACGGTATTGCATGTTGTGTATCTCACCAGGCTATAGGTAAATCCATCCAGCACTTCGGAGCCCGTGTAAACCTGCCAAAAGCTTTATTGCTGGCGCTTAACACTGGTAGAGAGGAAGAAAAAGGCATCGAGATCATGCAAGGTATTGCTCCGCTGAGCGACGGGCCCCTACAATACGAGGAAGTACTGGCTAACTTTAAGAAAGCAATGGTAGACCTGGCAAGAGTGTACGCCAAATCCATGTACATCATCCACTACATGCACGATAAATATTATTATGAAAGGGCACAAATGGCAATGATCGATACGAACCCGCATGTAGACGTTGCTTACGGCGCTGCCGGCATCTCCATCATCGCTGACTCTCTTTCTGCTATTAAATACGCAAAAGTAACACCTGTAAGAAATGAAATAGGCCTGACTGTTGATTTCAAAATTGAAGGAGATTTTCCTAAATACGGAAATGATGACGACAGGGTTGACAGCATCGCCAAGGAAATTGCTTCTTTCTTCTCACAGGAACTGAACAAGCACACAGCTTATAAAAACGCCACACCTACCATGTCTTTGCTCACCATTACTTCAAACGTAATGTACGGTAAAAACACAGGCGCTACTCCTGACGGAAGACAGGCTCATGAATCTTTTGCTCCGGGCGCTAACCCAATGCACGGACGCGACTGTTCAGGCGCTATCAGTTCTCTGAACTCCGTTGCGAAACTGGATTACGAAGATGCACAAGACGGTATTTCCAATACTTTCTCCATCATCCCGAAAGCATTAGGAGCTACCAGGCAGGAACAGATCGACAACCTGGAAGATATGATGACGGGTTATTTTGCTAAAAATGCACACCACCTGAATGTAAATGTGCTCAACAGGGAATTGCTGATGGATGCTTACAACCATCCTGAAAATTATCCGCAGTTAACGATTCGCGTATCTGGCTATGCTGTTAATTTTGTAAGGCTTTCCAAGGCACACCAGCTGGAAGTAATTGAAAGAACCTTCCACGAATGTATGTAGTCTTTTATTTAGGATTTTATTATAACCAACCCTGTAAGTGATACTTACGGGGTTTTTTTAGTTCGCTGCTTTGCGGCTGTTTTTAATGGCCACATGGAATAGGCTTTTATTCATCCGCGGTTGGTATGCACCTTTGCTTATGGTTATTTCATGTGTATAATTTTTATTTTTCTTTATGGTCGCATGGAATAGCCTTTATTCATTCGCAGTTGGTATGCAACTTTGCTTATGGCTATTTCATGTGTATATTTTATTTTTCTTTATGGTCGCATGGAATAGCCTTTATTCATCCGCGGTTGGTATGCACCTTTGCTTATGGTTATTTCATGTGTATAATTTTTATTTTTTCTGTTTGCCACATGGAATAACCAGCTTTTTAGATTCAATACTCATTCCCGGTTGGTATAGATTCCTAATCTTTATGGTTATTTCATGTGTTAAAAAATTCGTGTTGGCCGATCAGTAAGCATCAAAAATTTTTTTATTATTTACGAATATGTCGTAAATTAGAAAAATATTCGTACAGTAATATGTATTATTAATTATGGCAAAAAGTGTAAAGGGAGTATTAACCAAAACTTCCACAAAAGAGAAAACAAAAGCAAAACCAACCGGTAAAACGACATCACACCAATACGATATCTATACAAATCTTGAAAAATATTTCGGGTTCACCCAGTTTAAAGGGCGGCAGGAAGAAGCTATCAACAGCCTGCTAAGCGGCAAAGACACATTCGTGATAATGCCTACCGGAGGCGGCAAAAGCCTTTGCTACCAGCTTCCGGCAATGATCATGGACGGATGTGCCATAGTGGTTAGCCCGCTTATAGCGCTGATGAAAAACCAGGTAGACCTGGTAAGAGGCTACAGTGAAAATGATGATGTGGCGCACTTTATGAACTCCTCGCTCAATAAGACACAACTACGGGAAGTAAA
Organism: Haoranjiania flava; assembly: GCF_025631005.1. NCBI lineage: Bacteria > Pseudomonadati > Bacteroidota > Chitinophagia > Chitinophagales > Chitinophagaceae > Haoranjiania > Haoranjiania flava. The sequence continues at coordinate 90,106 of NZ_JAOTPL010000010.1, read as the reverse complement.
AGAAGACCTTGCAGCCGGCAAAACAAAGCTGCTGTATGTAGCGCCTGAAACACTCACCAAACAGGAAAACCTTGACTTCTTTAAATCTATCCCTATTTCATTTTTTGCAGTAGACGAGGCACATTGTATCTCTGAATGGGGACACGACTTCCGACCCGAATACAGGCGCCTGCGAGAAATGATGGATGCAATAGACGAGAACATTTCCGTGATCGCCCTTACAGCAACTGCAACGCCCAAAGTGCAGAGCGATATTGTTAAAAATCTGGGGCTGCGCGACCCGGATATTTTTATTTCTTCCTTCAACCGTGAGAACCTTTACTATGAAATCCAGCCCAAGGTTAAGAAAGACATTACCATAAAAAATATTGTAAAATTCATTGCTCAGAACAAAGGCAAAAGCGGGATTATTTACACACTTAACCGCAGAACCACCGAAGAGCTGGCAGAAGTACTCATGGCAAACAACATCAAAGCTGTTGCCTACCACGCCGGCCTTGACTCCAAGCTGCGGGCAGAGCGGCAGGACAATTTTTTAAATGAAGATACGCAGGTGATCGTTGCCACCATTGCATTTGGTATGGGTATTGATAAACCTGACATCCGTTTTGTAATACACTACAACATTCCCAAATCCATTGAAAACTATTACCAGGAAACAGGCCGTGCAGGACGCGATGGCCTCGAAGGAAAATGTATCCTGTATTATTCCCACAAAGATGTGGCAAAACTGGAGCATCTTATGCGCGATAAACCGTTGAGCGAACGCGAGATCGGAGCACAGCTTATTAATGAAACATTGGCATTTGTGGAAACCTCGGTCTGCCGCAGGAAAGTACTAATGCATTATTTCGGAGAGGAATGGAAGAGTGAGAACTGCGGAAACTGCGATAATTGTACCAATCCTAAAGAGAAGGTAGAAGCTAAAGACGAGGCGCTGAAAGTGCTGAAAGTTGTGCAGGAGCTGGATGAACGCTTTGACACAAAATACGTGGTAAACATCCTGATAGGCCGCGCCACACCACAGGTACAGATGTACCGCCATGAAAAAAATAAAACATTCGGCATAGGCGACGACCGTGATGAACTTTTCTGGAATACGCTGATAAGGCAGCTGCTGCTGGACCAGTATCTGAGAAAAGATATTGAAGAGTACGGGCTGCTGAAGCTGACTCCCGCCGGGGAAAAATTCCTGAAAAAGCCTGTGTCTTTTAAAATAGTGATGGCGAATACTTTTGAAGAAGCCAATGCCGACGATGATGAGGCCGAAACTGGCGGCAATACTGCCTCTGCAGTCGATGAGACCCTGCTGGAAATGATGAAAGAGCTGCGCCAGAAAGAATCCAAAAAGAAAAAGCTGCCACCGTTTGTGCTTTTCCTGGAATCTTCTTTGCAGGATATGGCCACCGTGTACCCAACTTCACTGGCAGAGCTGGAAAAATGTTCCGGCGTAAGCAAAGGTAAGGCTATAAAATACGGTAAACCATTCGTAGAGCTGATTGCTAAATACGTGGAAGAAAATGATATAGAGAAGCCGGAAGATTTTGTAATGAAGTCCGTTGCCAACAAAAGCAGCCATAAGATCTACATCATCCAGAATGTAGATAAAAAAATACCGCTGGAAACCATTGCTAAAAACAAGGATCTGAAGCTGGATGAATTGCTCGATGAAATGGAATCCATTGTTTCAGGCGGCACCAAGCTCAACCTCAACTATGCCATTGATGACATGCTTGACGAGTACGACCAGGAAGATATTATCGACTATTTTAAAAGCTGCGAAACCTCTGACCTGGAAGTAGCCAAGCAGGAGCTTACCGATGGCGATTACGACTACGAACAACTCAAGATCATGCGCATCAAGTTTTTAGCGGAATATGGGAATTAGATGCTGTTGATGCATTAAGTATAAAGCCTCAGTTAAAGTAATTCGGCTGAGGCTTTTTTATTCAACTGATAGTTTAATCAGATTTGAAAATTACTTTATCCTGATTGAATCTACAATGATCATTTACCATTAAAATTCTATCTTCGCCGCATGCATTATTTATCGGCTGAAGGCTTAACCAAAAGTTTCGGAATCACTCCCCTTTTTGAAAATATTTCCTTCCACATCAACGAGGGAGATAAAATTGCGCTGATAGCACGCAACGGCGTTGGCAAAACCACTTTACTCAGGATTCTGGCAGGCAAAGAAACGCCTGATGCCGGCAAATTGTGGATACACAAAGATGTTTCTGTAGCCTTATTTGAACAAAACCCGGTATTTGAAGAAGAAAAAACCATCCTGGAAAATATACTGCACCTGCAACATCCCACCATTCAACTGGTAAAGCAATACGAAGAGGCTGTACAACAACAAAACACAGCATTGCTTACTTCGCTGATCTCTAAAATGGATGATGCCGGCGCCTGGGATTTTGAACATAAAGTAAAAGAAATCATAGGCAAGCTCAACATCAACATTTCAGATCAGCCGGTAAATACCTTAAGCGGCGGCCAGCGCAAAAGAGTTGCTCTTGCCAAAACCCTCGTAGATATTGGCTTTGAAGAAAAACATACCCTGTTGATGATGGATGAACCCACCAACCATCTGGATGTAGAAATGATTGAGTGGCTGGAGCAATACCTCAATTACGAAAAGATCACCCTGCTGCTGGTTACGCACGACCGTTATTTCCTGGAAGATGTATGTGATGAAATATGGGAGCTGGAGCGATCTGAAATGTACACCTACAAAGGAGATTATGCAAATTACATGGAGAAGAAAGCCATGCGCATTGAAAGTGAACTGGCAAGCATTGATAAGGCAAAGAATTTATACAGGAAAGAGCTGGAATGGATGCGCAAACAGCCCCGGGCAAGGACTACGAAAAGCAAGGCCAGGCAGGATAATTTTTACGCAGTAGCAGAAAAAGCCGGTCAGAAAATTGTTGATTCGCGGCTGGAACTCGATATGAAAATGTCAAGGCTGGGCGGCAAGATCATTGAAATGAAAAAGGTGTACAAATCCTTCGGTGAGCTCACCATTCTAAAGGGATTTGACTACACTTTCAGCAAGGGCGAACGTATAGGCATCGTGGGTAAAAACGGTGCTGGCAAATCTACTTTCCTGAATATTCTACAGGGCCTGGAAAAAGCTGACAGCGGCAAGATCAATGTCGGCGACACCGTTGTATTCGGCAACTATTCCCAGCAAGGGCTCACTTTTAAAGAGAATGTGCGCGTGATAGAATATGTAAAATCATTTGCAGAAAACTTTCCGCTTGCCAAGGGCGGAAGCTTGAGCGCAGCGCAGTTCCTGGAGCTTTTCCTCTTTCCGCCGGAGAAGCAGTTCACATTCCTGGAGTCGCTGAGCGGAGGAGAAAAAAAGCGTTTACAATTACTGACTATTCTGTTCAGCAACCCCAACTTCCTGATACTGGATGAACCGACAAATGACCTTGACCTGCCAACGCTGGCTGTGCTGGAAAATTTCCTTTCTGAATATCCCGGCTGTATATTAATTGTTTCCCACGACCGCTATTTTATGGATAAGCTGGTAGATCATCTGTTTGTATTTGAAGGCAATGGCAATATCCGCGATTTCCCCGGGAACTATACGCAGTACAGGCTCTGGCAGAAACAAGAAGAGCAGAAACAGAAAACAGCCGCCGAAAAGCAGCCAAGAAAATTTGCGGAGCATAAACCTGCTGAGAAAAAGAAAGCATCATTCAAAGAAAAAAGAGAATTTGAAATGCTCGAAAATGAGATCGCTTCGCTGGAAACAGAACGTTCTTTGCTGGAAGAACAGCTCTCAGCTGACGGCACCGATTATGAATTACTCAACAAAGCAAGCAAGCGCATCGGTGAGATTGCTCAGGAGCTGGAAGAAAAAGAAATGCGCTGGCTGGAGCTCAGCGAAATAATAGAATAAATTCGCATCCATATTACCGCTTATCCATGTCATTCCCATTCAATATAAGAGTTTACGGCATTCTCATAGACCACGATCGTGTATTGCTCAGCGATGAAATGATCAACGGAAAAGAATACACCAAATTTCCCGGCGGCGGGCTGGAATTTGGTGAAGGCACGCGCGACTGCCTGAAAAGAGAGTTCCTGGAAGAGATGAACCTCAGCGTGGAAATCGGCAGCCATTTTTATACAACCGATTATTTTCAGCCATCCGTATTTGGCAACAGGGAGCAGATTATTTCCATTTATTATTATGTGGTAGCTCCGCCCTGCCTCACTGCCATAGCAACAAGCAACGTCCCCCTATTCCGCGTTGACCGAAACAACATTCACCTCAACACAGAATCTTACAGGTTTATGCCAGTGGAGCAGTTTTCAGAGCAATCGGTAACCCTGCCGATAGATAAGGTTGCAGCCAGGTTATTGAAAGAAACATTTATGTTAGCCAAATAATTCCGCTGTTGCAACAATTGAAATAATTTTCTTTATTTTTGAATTTAAACCCTAAACCATATGGTTAAAGAAAACTTTATAAAATATATAGAAACCGCGATTTGTGATAACTGGACGCAACCCGCATTGACAGACTACCGTGGAGAATCTTTCACTTATGCCGAAGTTGGTATTATTATTTTACGCATGCATGAAATGTTCCGTAAAATGGGCATTAAACAGGGCGACAAGATCGCGCTAATCGGTAAGAATTCAGCCCGTTGGGCAATAATCTATTTTTCAGCAGTCAGCTACGGCGCAACCATAGTGCCCATACTTCCCGATTTTAAGGCTGATGACCTGCAGCAACTGGTAAACCATTCAGACGCTGTAATACTATATATTGAAGACAACATCTTCTCAAAGTTCGAAGAGCACAATGTAATGCAAAACCTCAAATGCATATTCTCTGTCTCCAGCTTTGCCACGCTGCACACCAATCATCATGAATACGATGATATTTATGCGCAGTGCAACATCCAAGATGTATCCAAAGGCCACTTTGACCTGCCGGATATACCTAACGAAAATCTTGCAGTGATCAGCTATACTTCGGGCACTACCGGCTCTGTAAAAGGTGTAATGCTGCTCAACAACAGCCTTGCTTCCAACGTAAAATTTGCCAGGGAAAACATGCCGCTGGAGGCAGGCGACAAGATTGTATCACTACTGCCATTTGCACATGCTTTTGGCTGTGCCTTTGAATTGCTGTTTCCTTTTTCCCTCGGCTGCCACATAACCATTCTCACCAAAAGCCCTTCGCCGCAAGTGGCCATGCAGGCATTTGGCGAAGTGAAGCCTGCATTGATACTCACCGTTCCGCTGGTAATTGAAAAGATTTACAAAAGCAGGATCATACCGGCGCTGGTACAGACGAAAGTGCGCATCATGACCAAAATTCCGTTATTGAGAGGTCTGGTTTACCGCAAAATAAACAAATCGCTTTCAGATGCTTTCGGAGGGAATTTTAAAGCCATTGTTATAGGAGGTGCGCCGCTGAGCCGAGAAGTGGAAGTATTTTTTAAGAAAATAAAATTCCGTTACTCGGTTGGCTATGGCATGACGGAATGCGGCCCGTTGATAAGCTACACAGACTGGCGGGATTTTAAATTAGGTTCTTCAGGGAAAGTGGTTGACAACCTGGAAGTAAAAATCGTTTCGGAAGATCCCGAAAAAGTGCCTGGCGAGATCATGGTAAAAGGCGAGCATGTAATGGTTGGCTACTATAAAAACCCGGAGCTTACACAGGAAATAATTGAAGAAGACGGCTGGATGCACACCGGCGACCTGGGAACCATGGATCCCGACCAGACGGTTTACATCAAAGGGCGAAGCAAGACTATGCTGTTAGGCGCCAGTGGCCAGAATATCTATCCCGACGAAATTGAAGCTATCTTAAACAACATGCATGCCGTGGCCGAAAGCGTGATCATAAAACGGAATAATAAACTGGTGGCGCTTATTTTCCCGGATGCAGAGGTAGTTAACCGCGAAAAGATTTCAGAAGAAGACCTCAATAAAATCTTTAAGAAAAATATACAGGCGCTCAACCACAAAGTGCCATCTTTTGCCCAGGTATCTTCCTTCCAGATACAGAAAGAAGAGTTTATCAAAACGCCCAAACGCAGTATTAAAAGGTATCTCTATCAATAGAATAATATTGCTGGATCGGGTTAATGCAATTAACCACTATGTTCACGAAGAAGGCACAGCGTTCACAAAGAAATCTTCTTGCCTTAATGTATCCGTGGCAATAGTGCACCTTGTGCAACCTTTGTGGCCCTTGTGTTTGAAATTATTTTTATTACCACAACGGCAACTAAGCTTCACGAAGAAAAAAGCTGGAAGGCTTCTCGCAGAGCGCGCGAAGACTTGCGCAAAGTATGCAGAGATAGTATATTGCTTACTTTCCGATCTTTGCGTGAATAACTTTGCGGGCTTTGCGGGAAATAGATATTTTTGCAAACCACAATCCTGCTAAGTATCACAAACAAATCTTCTTGCTTTCGTATCTCCGTGTCAAATAATGCACCTTGTGTAACCTTTGTGGCCCTTGTGTTTGAAATTATTTTTATCACCACAACGGCAACTAAGCTTCACGAAGAAAAAAGCTGAAAGGCTTCTCGCAGAGCGCGTGAAGACTTGCGCAAAGTACGCAGAGATAGTATATTGCTTACTTTCCGATCTTTGCGTGAATAACTTTGCGGGCTTTGCGGGAAATAGATATTTTTGTTAACCACAATCCTGCTAAGTATCACAAACAAATCTTCGTGTATTCGTATCTCCGTGGCAAATAGGAGCCCTTATGTTTCAGATTATTTTTATTACCACAACGGCAACTAAGCTTCACGAAGAAAAAAGCTGGAAGGCTTCTCGCAGAGCGCGCGAAGACTTGCGCAGAGTACGCAGAGATAGTATATTGCTTACTTTCCGGTCTTTGCCTGGACAACTTTGCGGGCTTTGCGGGAAATAGATATTTTTGCAAACCACAATCCTGCTAAGTATCACAAACAAATCTTCTTGCTTTCGTATCTCCGTGGCAAATAGTGCACCTTGTGCAACCTTTGTGGCCCCTGTGTTTCAGATTATTTTTATGACCACAACGGCAACTAAGCTTCACGAAGAAAAAAGCTGGAAGGCTTCTCGCAGAGCGCGCGAAGACTTGCGCAAAGTATGCAGAGATAGTATATTGCTTACTTTCCGATCTTTGCGTGAATAACTTTGCGGGCTTTGCGGGAAATAGATATTTTTGCAAACCACAATCCTGCTAAGTATCACAAACAAATCTTCGTGTATTCGTATCTCCGTGTCAAATAGTGCACCTTGTGCAACCTTTGTGGCCCTTGTGTTTGAGATTATTTTTAGCCAAAGCAGACAAAAAGAAAATCATTGTGGTAATTCTGTACAAAGCGCAGATTATCATAACATTAAATCAAGGCTTACACCTTCCTTTTTCTTTCTCTTTTTTCCATATAATTTATTACGGCTTCTTTTGTTGTAAGCCAGTTCCTGCCTTCTTTAAACGCATCAATCTTACCCTGCCTTGCCAGAAGGCTTATGTATTCTTGTCCGTAAGGCACATCACGCTCGTTTACAATATCTGTTATAGGTTGATATTGATCGTAAGTATTGGCAAAGTTGCCCAGGTAAATATCCAGGCTGCGCTCGGCTGCCTGCAACACCAATAACAGAAGTTTGCTGTAATCTCCGTTGTTTGCTTTATTCAGTGCATCGTAATATTTCTTACGGTCATTTTTTAAGATCACCGCCGGCGGGTAGCCTTCCTTCATTAATAGCAGGTTCATCAGAAGCCTTGCTGTACGCCCGTTTCCGTCAAAAAAAGGATGTATCCACACAAAACGATGATGGAATATTGCAGTTTTGACCAGCAGATGCAACCCGGAATTTTCATTTACCCATTCTATCAGCTCATCCATATAGCTGTCTACCTTTGCAGCATTGGGCGATACAAAATTAGCTCCGGTGATCCTTACACCCATATTGCGGTACATGCCTGCAAAGTCCTTTTCGATCTTTTGCAAGATCAGTGCATGTAGCGACAGAACATCTGTAGCATCCAGCACATATTTTGCATGAGCCAGCTCCTCAATAAAAGCAATGGCTTCCTGGTGGTTCACTGCTTCAAAATGCTCTCGCAGGGATTTTCCTTTTACGGTTATACCCTCTTCTATTACCATCTGTGTTTCGCGCAATGTAAGCGTGTTGCCTTCAATAGCATTGGAATTGTATGTCCATTCTATGGCCAGGCTTTCTTTTATCTTATTCACAGCAACAGCAGGCAACGGGCGAAGTTTATCTAATTGATTTTTCTTTCCGTCGATGCGCTGCAACGTTTTGTCCAGATCGCTGTTTTCATATGTATAATTCTTCCACGTCATCATCACAAAGATAATTATTTTTTCTTATTATCGGATAGTATAAATTTTAAATTATCCGATAGTAAACAATTTTGGAAAATTTTCATACTTTTAATACTTCTAATAAAATAATTATGAAGAAGATATTTTTCATTGCTATCTGCTTACCATATACATTCACAATGGCACAACAAAAAAACAACAGCCTGATTAAATACATCAACCCGCTGATAGGGACCGAACGCATGGGGCATACATATCCCGGCCCGACCGTTCCCTTTGGCAGTGTGCAGCTAAGCCCTGAAACAGATACAGTGCCTATGCAGGTAAACGGCGAATACAACAAAAGAGTTTATGAATATTGTGCAGGCTATAAATATGAAGACAAGACAATTGTAGGTTTTGCGCACACTCATTTCAACGGCACAGGACACGCTGACCTCGGAGATTTTTTAGTAATGCCCACAGCAGGTAAGCTGCAGCTTAATCCCGGAACTGCTGACAACCCGTGCAGTGGTTACCGCTCTGCATTTTCTCATAGCAATGAAGTTGCAGAAGCAAACTACTACAAAGTAAAATTAGATGACCACAATATTACAGCAGAGCTCACCACTACTGAACGTGTGGGCGTGCATCAGTATACTTTTCCAAAATCTGAGGAGGCACACATCATACTGGATATGATGTATAATATTTACAATTACGATGGCAAGAATGTCTGGACATACATTCGTGTAGAAAACGACCACACCATTACCGGTTATCGCCAGACAAACGGCTGGGCAAAAAACAGGAAAGTATTTTTTGCTGCCCGGTTTTCAAAACCGTTTAAAAATTACGGATATAAAAGTTATGCCCGCAATGAAACCTACACAGGGTTCTGGCGCAGGTTTGATATCTACAACAACTTCCCTGAAATGGCCGGCCATGAGATTCGTGCTTTTTTTGATTTTGATACAGAAAGCAATGAAAAAATAGTAGTAAAATTTGCCTTATCGCCAGTGAGCACAGAAGGCGCTATGAGAAACCTGGAAAAAGAAGCCCCCGGCTGGAATTTTAACAAAATAAAAAATGAAGGTCAGCGAAAATGGCAGAAAGAACTGGAAAAGATTACTGTAGAGATGTTGAGTGAAGAGGACAAAATAAATTTCTACACCGCCGTATACCATGCATTTATCAATCCCACAATTTACCAGGATGTAGATGGAAAGTACATGGGCCTTGATCAGAACATACATGAAGCAAAAGATTTTAATAATTATACCACCTTCTCTTTATGGGATACATACAGAGCGCTGCATCCTTTGCTCACTATACTACAGCCGTCCAGGGCAAATGACATGATCAAGTCCATGCTGGCGCACTATGATCAGAGTGTACATAAAATGCTGCCTGTATGGTCGCACTATGCCAATGAAAACTGGTGTATGACCGGCTATCATTCTGTATCGGTATTGTCAGATGCTGTAGTAAAAGGTATGAATACATTTGATGCAAAACGTGCATTGGAAGCTTGTGTGGCCACAGCCAATAACCGTTATTACGATAACATAGCCAATTATAAAAAATATGGCTACATACCTGATGAGAACAGCGGCACGTCTGTATCTACCACACTTGAATATGCTTACGACGATTGGTGTATAGCGCAAATGGCTAAAAAAATAGGCAATACGAAAGTGTACAATGAATTTATCAAGCGTTCTGAAAGCTATAAAAACGTATTTGATACGTCTATCGGTTTTATGCGCCCTAAATCGGCAAATGGCCGGTTCAGGCAGCAGTTCGATCCGTTGCAAACACATGGAGAAGGCTTTATTGAAGGCAACTCCTGGAATTTTTCATTTTTCGTACCTCATGCGCCGTCAGAGTTGATTAAGCTTATGGGCGGCAACAACAAGTTCGTAGAAAAGCTTGATCAGCTCTTCACCATGCATCTCGATGATAAATATTTTGCAAACACCGAGGATATTTCCAGGGAAGGGTTAATTGGCAATTACAATCATGGTAATGAGCCTGCGCACCATGTAGCATATCTCTATAACTTTACAAACCAACCTTGGAAGACACAGGAAAAAGTGCGAATGATCATTAAGTCGCAATACAATAACGGTCCGGATGGCCTTGGAGGTAATGACGATTGCGGGCAAATGAGCGCCTGGTATTTGTTTTCAGCGTTTGGCTTCTACCCTGTTGCTCCGGGAAGTGATCAGTATGCTTTGGGAAGCCCGCTGATAAAATCTGCCCACATAAAATTAGAACATGGAAAAAGTTTAAAGATCATTGCACACAACCAGTCAGAACAAAACGTGTATGTTGCCAAAGTGTTGCTGAACGGCAAAAAGCTTCAGACCCCGTTTATTAAACATGCGGATTTAGCCAACGGAGGCAGACTTGAATATTTTATGCAGGAGAAACCCGGCAAAAATTAAATCAGCCGGCCCAACGGCTATTTCACAATCTATTTTTCCTCATAATTGCTTACTTTTAACTGAATTAAACATAGAAGATCTATGGCTGTACCACTGGCAGAACGCATGCGCCCGCATACACTGGAAGAACTTGTAGGACAAAAGCATCTTACAGGAGATGGCAGCATTCTGCGTACAGCAATTGAAAATGGCAAAATCCCGTCTATGATCCTGTGGGGACCGCCCGGCGTGGGCAAAACCACCATTGCCAATATTATAGCCAATACTTTGGAGCTACCGTTTTACCAGCTAAGCGCTATCAGCAGTGGCGTAAAAGATGTGCGCGAGGTAATTGAAACCGCGAAAAAACAAACTTCTGCCATATTATTCATAGATGAGATTCACCGGTTCAATAAAAGCCAGCAAGATGCATTATTGGGTGCAGTTGAAAAAGGCGTCATCACACTGATCGGGGCTACTACTGAAAACCCGTCCTTTGAAGTAAATTCAGCATTGCTGAGCCGCAGCCAGGTATTCGTATTAAAAGCGCTGGAAAAGAACGACCTGCTTGAATTGCTCCACAGGGTAATGAAGGAAGATGCGCTCATTTCCCAAAAGAAAATCAACATTAAAGAAGATGAAGCGCTTATTAATCTTTCAGGTGGCGACGCCCGGAAACTGCTGAACCTCTTTGAACTGGTTATAAACTCTTTTGCTGCAGATAAAGCAATAACCATTACCAATAAGATCGTGATGCAGGTAGCACAGAAGAAGATCGCTTTGTACGATAAAAGCGGCGAACAGCATTACGACATTATTTCAGCATTTATCAAAAGCATGCGTGGCTCAGATCCGAATGCAGCGGTATATTATCTTGCCCGTATGATTGAAGGCGGTGAAGATGTAAAATTCATTGCACGGCGCATGGTGATCTTTGCCAGTGAAGATATCGGCAACGCCAATCCCAATGCTTTACTGTTGGCAAACGCTGCATTTGATGCCGTCAATAAAATCGGCCACCCCGAAGCCCGCATTATACTCTCTCAATGCGCTGTGTACCTGGCAACTTCCGTTAAAAGCAACGCCAGCTATGAAGCCATCAACATGGCTTTGGCATTTGTACAAAAGACGGGCGACCTGCCAGTTCCCCTCCACATCCGTAACGCTCCTACCAAATTAATGAAAGATATGGGCTACCATAAAGGCTATAAATATGCCCATAGTTTTGAAAATAACTTTGTAAACCTGGAATTCCTGCCTGAATCTATAGCGGGAACTAAATTTTACGAACCGGGAAATAATGCTAGGGAAGACGAAGCCCGTAAACATCTTCGTAAGCTCTGGAAAGAAAAATATGGCTATTAAATAGCGCTGTCTGGTTACTAATTAAAAAACATGATAAAAATCATATTGAAATAAAGGATAAATTCGTCTTTTATGATTCAACGCATAAAGTTTTGCTTTCATAATCTCTAATTTTGGTCAACATTAACTTAATTCAGATCAAAAACTAACTTAAAAAAGAATTATGAAAAAAATCCCTGTTATTTTATCAATTTTAGTGGCCGCCTATGCATGTGGCGGTGATAATACAGAACAAAAAGCCGGGACCGACGAAGCTGCTACAAGCATGGTAAATTCCGGTTCATCAGATTACGACACTGCAAAAGGTGCAGGTAAATTTAAAGATTTTACTCCTCCGGCAAACCTGGATGCGGCGCTCGCAACGAGTGGTGAACAGGTATACACTATGAAATGTGCAAGCTGCCATAAGCTTACCGATGAAAAGCTGGTTGGCCCGGGATGGAAAGGAGTTACGCAACGCCGGCAAGGTGCATGGATATTGAATTTCATTACCAACACAGACGAAATGCTGAATATAGACCCGGAAGCGCAGGCGCAACTGGAAGTATGCCTGGTAAGAATGCCTAACCAAAACCTCACAGATGAAGAAGCAAAAGGAGTCTATGAGTTTATGCGTAAAAATGACGGTGTAAAATAGATTACTTTATCTTAATAATAATCAAAGTTTTATGAAACATCTTAAAACTATCTTGTTTTCAGGGTTAGCTCTGTGCGCCCTTACCTCGATCGAAAGCTGTAAGCCTAAAAACGCGGGAAATGCTGTTTCAGCAGATGCCGCATCCAGAACATATGTACCACCAGGCAAGTATGACGAATTGTACAACTTCGTATCGGGAGGATTCAGCGGGCAAATGTCTGTGTACGGCATACCAAGCGGAAGGCTTTTGAAAGTAGTACCCATATTTTCCGTAGACCCGGAAAAAGGCTGGGGCTACAGTGAAGAAACAAAACCTATGCTCGAAACCTCTTATGGCTTCGTTCCCTGGGACGACCAGCACCACCTGGAACTGTCTCAAACCAACGGCGAAATTGACGGACGCTGGATCTTTGCCAACGCCAACAATACACCGCGCATTGCCCGTGTAGACCTCAGGACATTTAAAACTACCGAGATCATTGAATTGCCCAACAGCGCTGGTAACCACTCCTCTCCTTTCATTACTGAAAATACAGAGTATGTTGTTGCAGGCACCAGGTTTAGCGTGCCTCCGGATAACGCAAATGGTGATGTACCTATCAACACCTACAAGCAAAATTTTAAAGGCTACATAAGCTTTGTAAGTGTAAACAAAGACAACGGCAACATGGATATTGCCTTCCAACTGGAAACGCCCGGCTTCAACTGGGATCTGAGCCACGCGGGTAAAGCAAAATCCCACGGCTGGTTCTTCTTCTCGTGCTACAATTCAGAGCAGGCCAATACATTGCTGGAAGTAAATGCTTCACAGAAAGATAAGGACTTTATCATGGCCGTAAACTGGAAGAAAGCTGAAGAGTACCTGAAAGCCGGGAAAGGCAAAAAAGTACCTGTAAAATACAGGCACAACAAATTTGATGAAAAAACACATACAGCTAAGTCTGAACTGAAAACAGAAGTTACTGTATTAAGTACTGAAGACCTGAAAGATATATGCTACCTTATTCCATGCCCCAAATCTCCTCACGGATGTGATGTAGACCCTACAGGAGAATATATTGTGGGCAGCGGTAAACTGGCTACGGTAATCCCTGTATTCAGTTTTGATAAACTGATGAAAGCCATTAATGAAAAAAATTATGATGGCGATTTCGAGGGCATTCCTATCGTAAAATATGAAGCAGCTTTACATGGCGAAGTACAAAAACCCGGCTTAGGACCTTTGCACACGGAGTTTGACGGTAATGGCCGCGCCATCACTTCTTTCTTTGTATCATCAGAGCTGGTAAGATGGAACCTGAAAGACCTTTCCATAGTGGACCGTGTGCCTACTTACTATTCCGTTGGCCACCTCATGGTTCCCGGGGGCGACTCACGTAAGCCTTATGGTAAATATGTAATTGCTTACAACAAAATCACCAAAGACCGCTTCCTGCCAACAGGGCCTGAACTTACACAAAGTGCACAGCTATACGATATCAGCGGAGATAAAATGCAGCTATTGCTCGATTTCCCTACCATCGGTGAACCACACTATGCACAGGCCGCACCTGCTGAACTGATCATGAAAAACTCGTTGAAATTTTACAACATCAACGAAAACATGCATCCTTACGTAACCAAGGGAGAACCTAATGCCAAGGTTGTGAGAGAGGGCAAGACGGTACATGTATACATGACATGCATACGCTCTCACTTTGCACCCGACAATATCGAAGGCATACGTGTAGGCGATGAAGTATTGTTCCATGTAACCAACCTTGAACAGGACTGGGATGTACCGCATGGCTTTGCCGTAAAAGGCGCGCTTAACGGTGAAATACTGATCATGCCGGGTGAAACCATCACTTATAAATGGACAGCAGACCGCGTGGGCATAGTACCATTCTATTGTACAGACTTCTGTAGTGCACTGCACCAGGAAATGCAGGGCTACTTAAGAGTGTCTCCTCCGGGAAGCAATGTACCGCTGACTTACAGCGTAGGCACAAATCAGCCGCAAGCACCTGCCGCAGGCAACTCCAACGCTGCCAAAGCAGGCAATAAAGATACAGTTAAGAAATAGGTCATGATAAAGCAGTACCGGTGTAATGCCCGGTATTGCTATTTTTTTATTCTCTCAAAAACATTCATATAAATAGCCATAAGCAAAGTTGCATACCAACCGTGAATGAATAAAGGCTATTCCGTGTGACCATAAAGAAAAATAAAAAATACACACATAAAATAACCATAAGATCAGGCATCTATACTAACCGAAATGAGTATTGAATCTAAAAGGATGGTTATTCATGTGGCAATTGACAAACAAATAAATAAAACACACATGAAATAACCATAAAGATTAAGAATCTATACCAACCGGGAATGATAATAAAGAATGAAGGTTTTGGTTATTCCGTGTGGCAAACAGAAAAATTAAATATTAACACATGAAACATTTAAGCTATTGTATTACAGCCTTTTCATTTTGTTTGTTTATAATTTCAGGCTGCAATAATTCACCGGAAGACACAAACAACAATTCAGCATTGCCGTCTTCTGCCACCCAATCAGAAGCGGGGGGCCAGGAAAATGTAAAGGATGATGTGTCGCAAAAAGACGTGGTAAAAATCGCTTCTGAAAACAAAGATTTCAGCACCTTGTCTGCAGCGGTAAAGCAGGCAGGGCTGGTGACTACCCTTTCCAATGCCGGGCCTTTCACTATTTTTGCACCCAACAATGCCGCCTTTGATAAGCTTCCTAAAGGCACTGTTGACGGCCTGATGAAAGAAGATAAAAAAGCTACATTGAGAGACATACTGGAATATCATGCCTATGTTGGTGTAATGAACAGGAACCTGCTGCAGAACGGCCAGACGCTGAATATGGTTAACGGGAAGAATATTACCGTAAATATACAGGATTCTGTAATCACCCTCAACAACAATGCAAAGATCATAGCAACAGTGCCTGCGTCTAATGGCGTGATACATGTGATTGACAATGTACTGCTGCCTCCGGAAAATAAATAAACTGAATAATGAAAAACTTAAGCACCCCTGTTAAAATCTTACTGGTATTAGGCGCCTGTTTCATGATAGCAACACTGTTTGTACCTATGTGGTTTATAGATTTAGATGCCCCTCAATACCCGGAGGGATTGAGAATGCTGATCTATCCCAATAAAATAGGCGGAGATTATGAAATTATCAATGGATTGAATCACTACATTGGTATGCGCGAGATACACCAGGAAGACTTTATAGAATTTAAAGTGCTTCCTTACCTGCTCATTTTTATTGCTGTACTCTACCTTCTGGTTGCCTTTTTCGGCAGGAAAAAACATGTTGTGTGGTTACTTATATTCTTCATCATCTTCGGAGTGGTATCTATGTACGATTTCTGGAGATGGGAATACGACTATGGGCACAACCTGGATCCACACGCTGCCATACAGGTTCCCGGCATGGCATACCAGCCGCCATTGATCGGGTACAAACAATTGCTAAACTTTAATGCATTCTCCTTTCCGCATATTGGTGGCTGGTTGATAGTTGCGGCGGGGCTTATTTTAATATTATGTTTATTTTTACTAAGAAAAAGAAAAGTTACTTCCACTGTTTAGTCGTTGCGATTAGCCTGTTTTTACTACAAAGCTGTTCGGTAAGCACTGAGCCGCAACAGATACCATCCGGTACGCCCTGCGCTTTTTGTAAAATGCCGATAGCAGAAATGAACTACGCTTCCCAGCTCATTAACAGCAAAGGTAAAATGTATGCCTTTGACGACCTGCATTGTACTACAGCTTTTATAAAATCGGGGATCGTAAAAAAGCAGGACATTGGAGAAGTTTATGTTGCAGATTTTATTACGGAAGAAATGCTTAATGTAAAAAATGCGTTTTTTCTTAGAAGCGCAGAACTTAGAACTCCCATGAACGGAGCTATAGCTGCATTTAAAAATATGGAAACTTTACAAACCCAAATGGGCAAATATCCTGGAGATGTAGTAACTTGGGAAGAGATTATAAATAGATGAGAATATTAATTGCAGCATTATGGATTGTTATTTCCTTAAATGTTGTTACTGCCAAAACTATCCGTGTAGGGAAAACACAAACCGTACAAACAATCACCGAAGCAACTGCCTTGGCAGATGATGGCGATACCATTCTGGTGTCCCCCGGCCTCTACAAGGAAAAAAGTATTTACCTGCACAAGCGGGTGTATCTTATAGGCATTGACCACCCGGTGATAGACGGTGAAAATAAAACAGAGATCATCACAGTTACTGCAGACGGCACTGTGGTTGAAGGGTTCAGGCTCATCAACTCAGGCACATCATCTATTGAAGACTATGCAGCTATATTATTATCTACGGTAAAGAATGTAACCGTGAGGAACAATATCCTTGAAAATAATTTTTTTGGGATATTTCTCAAAGCCAGCACCAACTGCCGCGTTGAAAAGAATACAATATCTTCAAATGCCAGAAGTGAAAGCTCCAGCGGCAATGGCATTCATTGCTGGAAGAGCGACAGCCTTGTGATCCTGGACAATAAGATAGACCGCCACAGAGACGGTATTTATTTTGAGTTCGTTACCAACTCAATTATTGCGCGTAACATTTCTACCAACAACATACGTTACGGGTTACATTTTATGTTTTCCCACCAGGATGATTACATCCAGAACTATTTTAAAGGCAACGGCGCCGGTGTGGCCGTGATGTATTCCAGGCAGGTGAACATGATTTACAACTTTTTCCTGGAAAGCTGGGGCGACGCGGCTTACGGCTTATATCTCAAAGAAATTTCAGATGGAAGAATTGAACACAATTACTTTGAAAAAAATACAACAGCGGTAGTAGCAGAAGGGTCAAGCAGGCTGAAGATACAACACAGCAGCTTCAAAAACAATGGTTGGGCATTCAGGATACAATCCAGCTGTATGGACCTGGATATACTGGAAAATAATTTTACCGGCAACTCTTTTGATGTGGCTACAAACGGTACGCTGATGTTGAACCGTTTTAGCAACAATTATTGGGATAAGTATGAAGGCTACGATTTGGACAGGGATGGTACGGGTGATGTCCCGTACAGGCCGGTAAGTATGTTCAGTATGATCGTGGAACGAAACCCGACCGTGATGATGCTTTTCAGGAGTTTTATTACCACACTGATGGATAAGACCGAGAAAGTAATACCGGGGCTGACTCCTGAAAACTTAAAAGACGATGAACCACGCATGAAACCTTTGCAACTCTTATGATTGAAATAAAAAATATACATAAAAATTTCGGCAAGCTTACTGCACTGAATAATGTTTCGCTGTCAATGGATAAAGGTCAGAGCATAGCGCTCATAGGGCCCAACGGAAGCGGAAAAACTACATTAATAAAATGTATTCTCGGCATGGTGCTGCCCGATAAAGGAGCTATTTTTTTTGATGAAAAAAATATAGCAAACGATTATTTATATCGCCGCAACATAGGCTACATGCCGCAGATAGGCCGCTATCCTGAAAACATGACTATCGGACAGGTAATAAAAATGATGAGGGATGTAAGGGACGAAGCGAAAGACTTTGATGAAGAACTGATAGAGAAATACAATTTAAAAAGCCTTTATCACAAACGCATGCGCACGCTTTCGGGCGGCACACGCCAGAAGGTAAGCGCCTGTATTGCTTTTCTTTTTAACCCCGACGTACTGATACTGGATGAGCCAACCGCAGGCCTGGATCCCATCTCCTCTGAAATACTGAAAGAAAAGATCATCAAAGAAAAAAACAATAACAAGCTTATCATCATTTCCTCGCATATTTTGAGTGAACTTGACGATGTGGTTTCTCACTTGCTCTACATGAATGAAGGCGAACTTATGATTTACCAGCCGGTAGAACAATTGCGCGAGCAGTCTGGGGAAGAAAAGTTGGCCAAAGCAATTACCAAAATATTTACAACTACTGCTGATGCGAAAAATAATTAAATACGTTCTTACTGATATCATACGAAACAAAATAATTATTGCTTACACCGTACTTTTGCTGGCAATATCCTTCGGTATCCTCAGCCTGGAAAGCAGCAGTACCAAAGCTATGCTCAGCCTGCTGAATATAGTACTGATCATTGTGCCGCTGGTGAGCATTATTTTCTCTACAATATATGTCTACAACAGTTCAGAGTTTATGGAACTGTTGCTGGGGCAGCCTTTGAAGCGAAAAACCATCTGGTTGGGCACCTTTGTCGGGTTGGCTGCTTCACTTGCCCTGGCTTTTTTAATCGGCATTGGCATACCTGTCTTGTTGTTCAACTTTAATGCTGTGGGCATGATGCTGTTGGCTACCGGTTTTTTCCTTTCAGTAATATTTGTATCAATTGCCATGCTGGCTACGGTTTACACCAGAGACAAAGCAAAAGGCATAGGCATTTCCATCATGTTGTGGCTGTATTTCTCCCTCCTGTTCGACAGCCTGGTGCTGATGCTGCTGTTCCAGTTTGAAGATTATCCGCTGGAAAACGTAATGATCGTGCTGTCTGCACTAAACCCGATTGACCTTAGCCGCATTTTGATATTGTTGAAAATGGATGTTTCTGCGCTGATGGGTTATACAGGGGCTATATTCAAAAACTTTTTCGGCACACAATGGGGAATGCTGGTATCATTTTCCATATTGCTGTTGTGGATAATTGTGCCGTTGATTTTTTCTCTTAGAAAATTCAGAAGGAAAGACCTGTAAGCTATTCCGGCTTCGTACAGCGCCCTAAGGGCAATTCCGTATCTGTGTATACTTTACCTTTAATGATTTTTACTTCGCCTGATTCTTCCATTTTTTTCAGTGCGCGGATCACGGTTTCTACACGCAACCCTGTCATGCAAGCGATCTGCTGGCGTGTAAGTTTCAGTTTACTGCAGTTTCTGCAAATAACGCCTTCAACCTCTCTATTCATGCACACTTCATGGTCTTTCAGGTAGTTGATGAGTGATGATATCCTATGCTTGGGGTCAGTGGTAGAAATTTCTTTGAGCCTGGAAACTTCAAACCGGATCTTCTTTACAAAATGAGCAGTAAAGTATGTGTTGATCTCAGGTTTATCTGTTAATAATTTGCGGAATTTATCGCGGCTTAACTGCAGCACTTCGCAGCCCTGCCCCGCAACAGCTGTCATGGGATAGGGAGCATCATCAAACAAGGGTAATTCTCCAAAACAATTTTCAGGAAAAACTATTTCATGCAAAAACTCTTTACCCTCGTCAGTTTCATTGATAATGTGCACTGTGCCATGCATCAACTGGTTGAAAAACATGCATCGTGAACCCTCTTTATAAATATATTCTCCCTGTTTATAGCTTTTTACAGAGGCGCCGGCATCAAGTAGTAAGTCTTTATTCAGCATAAAAGGTAGATTGCATTACATCAAATATAAGCAATTTATTTACAAAACGCCTTTGGTACTTGGCAACACATCACTCATGGGGTCTCTTTTTACTGCCATCTTAATAGCTTTTGCAAAGGCTTTAAAGATGGCTTCAATCTTATGGTGCTCGTTGTCGCCTTTGCATTCAATATTTAAATTGCAGCGTGCTGCATCGCTGAACGATTTAAAAAAATGGAAAAACATTTCCGTAGGCATATCCCCTACCTTTTCGCGCTTAAACTCTGCATTCCATACAATCCAGTTCCTGCCGCCAAAGTCAATGAGCACCTTGGCCTCAGCGTCATCCATGGGCAAAGCAAAGCCGTACCGCTCTATGCCGCGTTTATCGCCTAAAGCAGCTACAAATGCTTCTCCCAAAGCAATGCCCGTATCTTCGATGGTGTGATGTTCATCTACATGCAGGTCGCCATTTGTTTCAATCCTGAGATCGAGACTGCCATGGCGGGCAATTTGCTCCAACATATGATCAAAGAACCCCAAACCGGTATGGATATGGGCATTGCCTTTACCATTCAGGGTAAGTTCAACATGTATCCGGGTTTCTTTGGTGTTGCGGTTATGAACTACTGTTTTTTTTTTGATGAAAGAAATTCATAGATCTCCTTCCAGCAGGTAGTATCAAGCGCTATCCAATCTCTGAGCTCTTTTGCAGTATCTGATAATTCATGTGCGCCGAGATTATCGCCGTTGTTGATCCAGATGCCTTTACAGCCGAGGTTTTTAGCAAGCATTACATCAGTGATCCTGTCGCCGATAACGAATGAATTTTCCATGTCTATTTCAGGATTGTTCATGTAATGCAAAAGCAGCCCGGGATTGGGCTTGCGGGTATATTCATTATCTTTTTGCCAGGTGCGGTCAAACAATACTTCTTCAAATTCAACACCTTCGTTTTTGAAAGTTTTTATGATAAAATCATTTACCTCATTGAATGGCCCTTCAGGAAAATCTTCGGTGCCCAGCCCGTCCTGGTTGCTGATCACCACCAATGCATAATCTAATTCAGCAGCAATCTTAGCCATGTACTGCAAAGCGCCGGGATAAAAAGTAAGCCTGTCGAAAGCATTGATTTTACCGTCCGGTACTTCGTAGATCAATGTGCCGTCCCTATCAATGAATAATACCTGTTTAGCCATAGTAGTTTAAATTATTTTGTGGACAAATATATTTAAAAATATGGATTGCGGAACAGCTTAGGCATGAACTTTAGTTTTGAGCCGCGTTTGCACCCTGTTTGCATGATCTAAGCAACCGGAGAAAGCGCGATGGTAAAGTACAAACAGTATGTAAAGCAGCGTACACTAAAATGTGCGGCAACAAAAAGGTCACTTCAGAATACCCGCGGGCTGTAATCAGCAATTATTCGGTGAGATAATCCGATAGCAACACTGCGAATAAACAATCAGGGTTTTGGCTTATATCTGCCACTCATTGTGTACAACGGCAATAAGGTAGTAATGCCCTTCTCTTTCATTAAAAATCAGGCGAAGATTTTTCCAGTCGAATTCACTCTCCCCTGCTTTGGGCTTTTTGTAGTAATCAACGAATGTCTTGCCCGGAAACTTTTGCAGGCTGTTGTCTACGCCATTCGATTTTCTAAAAAGAGATTTATTGGCTTCCACGCTGGTAAGCATCAGGAAATCAGCATCATAAACGTATTCATCAATGTATTCCTTAAACGAGAGATTAATAGGTTCACCACTGCCATCAGCATAGCCCCAGATACGCCTGGTGTTTGACTTACCGAATTTAACAACATCATCTTTGGTAAAATGATTTTGCCTGGAATTTTCAATAAAGGAGTAAGGCGCAAAAACAACACCCAAAACCGGATCTACATAGGAAGCCAGTTTATCAAAGTTCTTCTGCTCCAAAGTTTCTAAAACAGCATTAGAAAAACTGATGATCGAGTTCTCCCTGTTGACCGTTAACTGCCCCGAATCTTTCAATAGGGTATCTGTGTTAACAGCGCTCATAGTATCTTTCAGCAAAGCATCCGTGTCTATGGTATCTTTTTCGGCTTGTGCGTCTTCACGGTTCCGGCAGGAAGAAAAAGTAATCATTACAATCCCCACACAAATAATTATAACACGTTTCATGTGTGTATATTTAATTTTTTCTGTTTGCCACATGGAATAACCAGCTTTATAGATTTATACTCATTCCCGGTTGGTATAGATTCCTAATCTTTATGGTTATTTCATGTGTGTATTTATTTATTTTTTCTTTATGGTCGCATGGAATAGCCTTTATTCATTCGCGGATAGCATGCAACTTTGCTTATGGCTATTTCATGTACTTTTGAGTTCGCCGCTTTGCGGCTGTTTTTTTTTAATTGTCACATGGAATAGCATTTATTCATCCGCGGTTGGCATGCAACTTTGCTTATGGCTATTTCATTCTATACATTTCACAACAAAAGTAAATGAATTTAGCAAGTTTTCTTTCCTGCTAAATTTATATAACAATCTTATAATATTATTTAACAAATCTCTGCCTTGTTTATATCAATCCTCAACTTGTTTTGCAGTCAAATAGTAACGCTTTTCTATACTATCGTTTTCAAAAAAATTCTTTTCCGCTGCTCCTTTAAGCCTGTAAGTTTGCCATGTAGTAAGCGGTTTCAGGCTAATGGACTGCGAATCGTTTGCTAATACCAGCGGCATATCAAAATCTTTCACGCAATTGCCATACCTGTAAAAGACTTCCTTTTTATCAGGAGAAAAATAATATTCAAATACCGGGATCTGGGTAGTCGTAAGGTATTGCTCAAAAGTCTTGTCGAAGTTGATGCCGGTAAATTTATTGATGTACTGCTGCACCTGCCGGTTGCTTACTGCTTTATGATAAAAATCTTTGTTTAGTGACCGCAATAATTCCCTGAAACGAGCGTCATTATTTATCCCCAGCCTTATATTGTTCACCATGTTTGCGCCTTTATAATACATATCTCCACTACCCGCTCTATTCATACCATACTGCCCTATGATTGGTTTATCGTTCAGAATGTTTCCCCTGATGCCGTAAACATATTCGGCAGCAGCGGCCGCACCAAAATGGTCCTCTACGAACAACACCTCGCTGTAGTTGGTAAAGCTTTCATGTATCCACATGTCTGCAATATCCGAAGCAGTAATGCTGTTGCCAAACCACTCATGGCCGCTTTCATGTACAATAATAAAATCAAACTTCAACCCGGAGCTTGAATTGGATATGTCATTTCCTCTGTAGCCATTAAGATAATTGTTTCCATAGGCAATAGCACTCTGATGTTCCATGCCGAGGTGCGGTGATTCTATAAGCTGGTAGCCATCTTCATAAAAAGGATATGGACCAAACCATTTTTCGAAAGATGCCAGGGTTCTCATTACATCAGGAAGCGCGTGCGACCGCATTCTGGCCACGTTATAATCCAATGACCATAAAGTCACATCCAGGTTGCCTTTCTCACCTCTGTACACATGTTTCTGTGCAATGTATTTTCCTATGGAAGGAATAATGTTGTACGAATTAATAGGATTTTTCACCTCCCATTTATAGCTTGCCAGATTATTGTTCAACGTTTTTTTCTCAACCAGCCTGCCGTTGGCAACTGCCGAAAGCGTATCAGGTACAATCATTGTTAGCGAAGCGCCTTCATCGGGCTTATCACTTTGGTGATCTTTGCATGGAAACCAGGCAGATGCTCCTAAACCCTGGCAGGCAACAGAGATCCAGGGCCTGCCGAGGCTGTCTTTTTCCCAGATAAACCCACCCTGCCACGGCGGCCGCACCGCTTCTTTGGGTTTGCCACCGAAATACACGGTTAGTTTATATTTCTTGTTTTTGATCTGTTTGGGCATTATTACATAGAAAAGGTTTTCATCGCGTTTGGCTACATTGAGTTTGATAAAACCGTTTAAAATAATGCTGTCAATAAGCATGGGTTTCTGCAGGTCTATCTGCATAAAAGTTATTCCATCGTCCAATACTTTGTAAATAATATCTGTTTTTCCTTTGATGGATTTATTATTATAATCCGGCTGAAACGTAATATCGTAGCGCATTACATCCCACCATGCCCGCTCTCTTGTAATGCTTCCGCGCAAAGAATCTGCACGTGAATCCGCATAAGCAGTATTTGTAAATTGTGCTTCCGAAGAAATTACAAATGCAGTAAAAATATAGAATAAGAATATTTTCCTACTTAAATCTTTCAATATTTTAAATGTTTCGATATACATTTCCGGCAATAGCCTTCGTGATGAGAAAAATTTATCAGCCATCGTTTAATGTGTATTTTTATTTATTTTAATATCTCCCTGAGATTTTTCCGGGAGTAGTTCAGGATAATCATGCATGGTTTATGTAAAGCATCCTTACAACTATTCATTACCTGTCATCCTAAATAAAATTTCAAAAACATTTTTTAAATGTACATTTTTTTAGATATTTGAGTATGTGCCGCACCCAAAATATAACGTATCTTTTTACATCTCTGGTATTCCTGCTTTCGATTGTAAGTTGTAAAAACCAGTCAACCGATGACAGCCAGGTGTTTTATTACAATGAATCCAGCGGCGTACAAACGCTGGATCCTGCATTTGCCAGGAGCCAGTCTGTAATGTGGACGGTACACCAGCTCTATAATACCCTTGTAGAAATAGATTCAAATTTAAACATTGTGCCGGGTATTGCCAAACGCTGGAACATAAGCCCCGACAGGCTTGTATACACTTTTTACCTGCGAGACAGTATTTATTTTCATGACAACGATGCCTTCCCGAATGGCAGGGGCAGAAAACTTACTGCATCAGATGTTGCCTACAGCCTCAACAGGATCATTGACCCGGCCACAGCAAGCCCGGGAGCATGGATATTCAATGAAAGAATAAATAAAGACGGGTTCAGGGCTGTTAACGATACTATTTTTGAACTCCATTTGTCCAGGCCTTTCCATCCCATCCTTGGTATCCTGAGTATGCCATATTGTTCTATAGTTCCGAAAGAAGCAGTAGAAAAATACGGCAAGGACTTTCGCAAACATCCCTGCGGAACGGGCCCGTTTATGCTCAGGTACTGGGACGAAGGCCAGGCCATGGTTTTAGAGAAAAACACGAATTACTGGGAGTACGATTCCTCAGGCAAAAGGTTGCCCTACCTGAAAGCGGTTTCCATCAGCTACAACACCAATAAAGCCACAGAATTTTTATTATTAAGACAAAATAAGCTCAGCTTCATCAATGATGTGGATGCTGCGTTTAAAGATGAAGTAATCTCCAAAAAAGGAGAACTGCGCGATGAATGGAAAGATAAATTTGTGCTGAAGAAAGGGCCTTTTATGAACGTGGAATACTACGGCATACTGGTAGATGAAAGCAACCCGCTGGTAAAAAATTCGCCGTTAAAAATAAAAAAAATACGGCAGGCAATCAATTATGGTATAGACAGGAATAAATTTATGCTCTACCTGAGAAACTCGCTGGGAATGGCTGCCGAAGCGGGTTTTGTGCCAAGAGGCCTGCCCTCTGAAAATACAGAATTTGTAAAAGGATACAACTATGATCCTGCAAAAGCGCTGCAATTACTGAAAGAGGCAGGTTTTCCGAAAGGGAAGAATCTGCCGGTGATAAAACTGATATCCGTACCCATGTACGCAGATATCGGCTCTTTTGTAGCAAGGGAACTGGAAAACATCGGCATAAAATTACAACTGGAAGTATTACAGAAAAGCGTGCTCATGGAACAGACAGCTAAATCCCAGGCGGCTTTCTTCCGCGGCAGTTGGATTGCAGATTACCCCGATGCGGAAAATTACCTGGCTGTTTTCTACAGCAAAAACCCTGCACCCCCCAACTATACAAGATACAATAACGCTGCTTATGACCGGCTTTACGAAGAGGCCATCCGGGAAACCAATGACAGCCTGCGTTACAATCTTTACAGGAAAATGGATCAGATGATTATGAATGATGCGCCGATTGTACCGCTGTTTTATGACGAAGTGATACGGCTGATACAACCAAAGGTTAAAAACTTTTATTCCGACCCGATGAACATGCTGGAGCTTAGGCGTGTTTACATGGAAGAATGATGACTGTTCCTGGTAAACTGCGAAATAAATAAAAGCAGCAGGCTTACAAACATGCCGACTGTAATGTAAAACAATGCTTCATTGGCATAAGGCACCGATCTGAATGAGATGCCTGCAGCTCCCTGCACCATCAATACAAATTCATTTAAAATAATGCCAACCACAAATGCACTTGCAGACATTATAGAAAGTTTGGTGATGCGTATCATTTTCTCACTGAAGAAATAGGCGATAAAAAATATAGTGAACACGCCAAGCAATATCAGGTGCAGGTAAGCTATTACTATAGAGCGGAAGCCAAAGGCCAGCTTACTCAGCAAAGGAACCACAGAACCCAGTTGCAGCAATATCTTTAGCGTGAAAGCTACAATAACAAGCACGAATAAATTGCGCGCCAGCCGGCTGATCTTTTGTGCAAAATTATTTTTTAACGCGATGATCTGCTTGGCAAATAAGAACCAGCCTATAGTCTGTGCTAAGGTGGCCAATACTACAAGCACATACAACCATAGCGGCAGTTTTGCCCATAATGTAGAAAGGAAATAGCAGGGAATGCTGCTGAGGAAAAACAACCAGAAGATGCGCCTGTCTTCCCTCCAGGCAAGCAGCTTGTTTTGCAGCCACTCGCTGATAATGCCAAAGGCTGCAAACAAAAACCAGCCATTGTACTGAAAGTGCAGGTAAAAATAAATAGCGCCCAGGTAATGATCCTGGTTGATGCTTTTGGTCACCATCATTTTTACCAGGTAAAAAGTACCGGCTGTAGACAGCACCCCTAAAAATACAGCGGCTTTATACCATTTCGATGCAGGATACTCAACGTTTATTTTTTTGAGATCCATCAGCAGAAAAACGCTGAAAAGATAGAATACAAAAATGGATAATGTTGAGAATGTAATGGAAAAAAATGCGTAGCCCTGTATGGAAAAAGTAACCAGCATGCCATAGGCGCTGATCAGATTTATCACCATGATATAATCATATTTCCTGAGCAATTTCCGAGGGAGGTATTTACCCAGGTTGGCTGCAATAAGCATAAACAGTACATGAGACACCCAGCCTACAAAAGCAAAGTGAGAATGTGCATGCAATAAGTATTTTTGCTCTATGCCGGGCATAGGAAATACAATCTTATAACGCATCAGCAAGCCTATCAGCGAAACCAGGAATATATTCAACAAAGCAAGCTTTACCCATTTATTAGTAATGATCATCAGCAGATGTTTAGAGTTTACGAAAATACAATGCAGAGGCAATGATGAATGACAATAACTGTCATAACAATGTTTTATTTACAACTTATCTGTAAATAATTTTCATACATGCCGCCGGAACATTTTGGCTGCTCAAAAAAACGTCTGCAAAATTAAATTTATTATGTAGTAAAAAACATGCTTGCAATCATATTAGTTGAGGACTGATTGTTCAGTGCTTTCTGCCCGGCTTTTTTTCTTCTTTTACAGGTTATGCAGTGTGAGGGAGCTTCACTTGACACGATTATAGTTTATATCAAAGCTACTGCTCCACCGCCTTCTTTCTTCTTTTGATCATTTTATGGATAATAAAAATAAACAGCAGGATAAATACCGCGCCCATAGCAACCGGTATTACAATAGCCAGCACAGAACCACCGATAGCTGCTGCATTTTCACCGGTAGACACCACTGCATTGCCGGTGGTAAGGGTGGCCTTGCTGGAAAACAAACGCGTGAGAACCGTACCGGACTGCACTATGCCCGCACTGCCGCCACCTACAATCAGGCCCAGTATCCAGCGCCAGATCTCATTGTCAACGGGTACGATAGAGGTAGTAAGTAAAGCGCCCGCTATCATAGCCAGTGGCGATGCTAGGGTATCCAGAAAATTATCAACAACAGGAATATAATATGCCAGAATCTCTGCTACCGACGCAGAACCAAAAGCTATAATAGCCGGCCAGGTAGACAGCCATGCAAAGTTTCCTGAGAAATTTCCGACAAACGGCAACACATTAAAATGCCCTGCTAGAGAAGCTGCAAGCAATGGCACAAAAACCCTGAAACCGCAGCAGGCACTAAGCCCGATGCCCAAAAATAAAGCCGTGATCAGTTCTGTACTCATGTTTTTATTTTAATGAATACAAATTTAATTCCACAAATCATGCTTCTTGCTCAGCCTGGGTATTGTGCAATGCCACAAATAAATTATTGTCTTTTACAAAATTGCAATAAGCACAGTCAGCTTTGCCGCAGCCTTTGTAGAAATCCCTTTGCTGTATTTTTTGCCAGGTATCTTTGATCTGGGCCGTAACAAAAGCCACATCTTCCGGTGATACCACTATTTTCTTTTTATTGTATTGTTTCTTAGTATCCGGTTCTATAAAATCAAATTCTGCACTCACGGCATGCCAGTCCTTTATACGGTCATTGTCCATGAGTATCTTATAAAACACAGCCTGGCGCCAGTAATCGCCGCCTAAGGGCGCTTTCTCATCAGGGGCTTTTAATTTTTTCAGCGCATTTTCAAATTTACCCGTTTTGTAATCCACAACATTTACTTCTTTACCGCTAAACTCCAGCTTATCCAGCTTTCCTTTAATGGGAATGCCGTTGACGGTTACGTTCTTCACCGTACGCTCTACCACCACTACTTTATTCCACTCAGCGATATATTTTTCATAGTAATTGCCAAGGATCTCTTCACCGTACTCCAGCCGTCTTTTGTAGCTTTCTTCGGTAAAGCTTTCCCGGTGCCTGTGCAGGTACCATTTAAAATCATCAATAAAGGTATGCTTTGCAGGAAAGGTATTATCATTGTCTTTCATTCTTTCAAAAAGGCGCTGCAAGGCAAAGTGCACGGCAGATCCGAATTCCGTAGCCTCATTCTTGGCAGAGGGTATGCGCAATAAATTATTATAATAAAATTTCAGCGGGCAATCCAGGTAGTTATTCAACGCCGTCACATTCATTACAAACTTTTCCAGCAGCCTGTCCATAAGATCAGCTTCTGAATTTTCAATTTCCGGCGCTTTATTTTCCAACAGTTGCAGCGCCTGGAATTCAGCAACCACGCTATCATCCAATACCTGCGTCACTGGTTTAATATCTGCTGCCTGCAGTATCTCAGCAATAAACATGGTAGCTTCCAGGGCTTTGCCTTCATGGTTACATGCGCTGTAGCTAATCTGCAGGCCACGCTCTGCCCGGGTAACGGCTACATAGAACAGTCGCCTTAATTCTTCAATGTCCCTGTCCTTATCAGAATTTACGGTAATAGAATCATAGAGATTGCCGGGTAAGGCGTATCCCAAGCCTATCTTTCTTTTCTTTTCCCAAAAGTTAGCATTGCACCCTGCAAAGAATACATATTCAAATTCCAGGCCTTTAGAACCGTGTGCAGTCATCAGGTTCACGCCTTTGTCTGTGCCGGTAATGTTTACCAGCGGCAGCGGTATGTTTTCTGCCTGCATCAGGTCTAAACGTACAATAAAATCTTTCAGGGTCATCATAGGCGCGCGCCTGGTTTCTTCTTTCAGGAAATCGAAGAGTGCAGTAAGAACCTGTAATAATTTTACTTTACGCTGGCTCTGCAATACGTACTGCATGATGCCGGTATTGTTGAGCACATGCTCAAACAGGGTTAGCAGTGTTACATTCGGCACATCTGAGATGAGCTTTTCGATGGCGTCACTTGCTCTTGCAAAGTTTTTATTGGTATCGGTGTCAAATAAGGTGGCTTTATTTTTTACAGATCTGTCGTGGATCTCCCTGCGCAGGGAAGTAGCATTGGCAGTAAACTTTTTATCGGCCACTTCCACGGCAAGTTTTGCAATTTCTATAGCCGGTATAGAAAACCAATCATGATGCAGTATTTCAAAAAGCATGGCATCGCCGCCGTAGGGCGTATCCATTTCAGCATCCAGGTATCTCAGTAACAACAATATCTTTTTTGCAAACGGATCGTGAAATAAGTTTACGCTGCGCTTGGTATAGTAAGGTATTTGTTTCACCTGCAGGTAGCGGGCCAGCTCCTCTCCGTATTTATTCTCTTTATAAATAATTCCTATCCTGCCGGGCTCAACGCCTTGCTGTATCAGGCTTTCAGCCTTGAGTGCGATTGCCATCATCTCGTGTGCCGGGCACGCATATTCAAACACTTCAGGCAAAGAAGTAATGTTCTTTACCTTTTCATTGGACGATATAAGTTGCTTGGAAATGTCGGGAAGTTGCACCGTTAACCGTTCGCGGTTGTTGTTGATCAGCTGCATGGACGTATCCAGTATCGGCTGAGATGAACGGTAATTGTTGGTGAGCATGATGGTTAGCAGGTCATTGGTATAATGGTTGGCAAATTCTATCATGTTCTCTACGTTGGCGCCCTGGAAGCGGTATATACTCTGGTCGTCATCGCCTACCACAAATACGTTCGGTTTATCCCAAAAACTTATCAGCAGCTTTACCAGGCGGTTTTGTGTACCGCTGGTATCCTGGTATTCATCTACCAGTATGTATTGATACTGCTCCTGGTATTTTCGCAGTAATAAATTGTTTTCTTCAAAAGCTTTGATCACCCAATTGATCATATCATCAAAATCATAGCGGTTTCTTTTGTGCATCAGCGCCTGGTAGTTATCAAATTCGCCTACTGCTGCCCGCAGTTTCTCCATCTTGTCTATCATTTCCTGCATTGCAGGCCTGGGATCACCTTTTTTGTAATTGGTGGTAGTACGTTGATATTTGTAAGCTTTAAAATGGCTGCTGCCTTCTTCGCAGTCACGTATCTCGCACAGGAATTTATCTATTTTTTCTATGAGAAAATCCGGTGTCCAGCCTTCGCGCTTCATGGTACTGAACAGGTTGCTCAGCGGCATCATCTCATAATATACATCTCCGCGATAGCGCTTTAAAGGATGTCCTTTCGGAAATGCATCTATCAGTTCTTTCAGGTATTCAATCTTCTCCAGGTCAGAAACAGGATCAAGCGCATTTTTTTCAAAAACAGAAAGATTATCCTGGATAATGTCGTTGCAGAAAGCATGAAAGGTGGCTATATGCACCCTGTAAGCATCTGAGCCTATAAAAGATTGCAGCCTTTTGCGCATGGCCACAACGCCTGCATCTGTATAAGTAAGGCAAAGGATATTATCGGGCTGGGCATCTGTTGTCAATAATATTTTTCCTATGCGTGCTGAAAGTATTTGCGTTTTGCCTGTTCCCGGGCCTGCTATCACCATTACAGGGCCTTCTATGGTATCAACTGCTTTCTTCTGGGCTTCGTTCAAGCCTTCATATATTGTTTGAAAACGTTTTTCCTGTTCTTGTTTCGTAAGCATATCTGAGTTTTGAAATATGGCTTAAAGTTAATCAAAACAAGCTGATTATATGAATGTATCTAACCAAAAAACAGGGCGTGTGCATACATCTCACACAGCGGCAATAAAAAAAGCCGCTCAAAAATTGAACGGCTTCAATATGCTTTAAAGTACCGGCTATGCTTCAGCTTCAGCAGCAGGAGCAGCAGCGGTTTCACCGTTTTCGCCTACAACTTCAAAATCAATTTCTGTAATGTTGTTGTTACCGAAATCAATGGTTGCTTTGTGTACGCCCAGTTCTTTTACTTCATCTACAATACTGATGCGCTTGCGGTCAATATCGTAGCCTTTCTGCTCGCGTATGGCGCGTGCTATCTGCAGGGAAGTAACGCTACCGAATATTTTGCCTGAAGTACCGGTTTTCGCTGTAAGTTTTACAGGAGCTGCTTTCAGTACTTCTACTACTTTATTCATTTCAGCCAGCATGCTGGCTTCTTTCTTGGCTTTTACTTTTTGTTTTTCTTCTAATTGTTTCAGGTTAGAAGGATTAGCTTCAACAGCTAATTTCATCGGGATAAGATAGTTGCGCGCGTAGCCGCTTTTTACCTCAACCAATTCGTTGGGTGCGCCCAGGTTATCCACATCTTTTATTAAAATTACTTTCATTGCTTGTGTTTAGCTCCCAAGAGCCCAGTCAGCATTTGCTTTAAGACTGTCTCCTGCATTGCAGGATTAGGGAAGGTGACTAATTAATTTGATAATTGACCATTGACAATTACCCTTGTAATTATAAACTATTTTAAAAGGTCTTATAAACTATTTTAAAAGGTCTGCTACGTACGGAAGCAATGCCATCTGGCGTGCCTTCTTTACTGCATCAGATACTTTGCGCTGAAATTTCAAAGAGTTACCTGTCAAACGGCGAGGCAATAATTTACCCTGCTCGTTGATGAATTTCTTTAGAAATTCAGTGTCTTTGTAGTCAACATAACGGATACCATACTTTTTAAAACGGCAGAATTTTTTCTGTTGTTTTTCCTGTTTGTGTGCAGTAAGGTACTTGATCTCATTTGCTTTAGCCATAATTATTCTGCTGCTTTTTCAGGTTCGGTATTTTTTACACCACTTCTCTTTTTGGCATTGTACTCGACGGCGTATTTATCGAGTGCAGTGATCATGTGACGAAGAACCTGGTCATCGCGGTTCATTTGTACTTTAAACTTCTCATTGAAGTCGGATGGCGCACTGTATTCCAGAACCCAGTAAATGGCTGTGGTTTTTTTCTGGATAGGATACGCCAGTGATTTTAATCCCCAGGGGTTGCTGTGCACGATTTCTCCGCCATGACTTGTGATATAGTCGGCGTATTTTTTCTGAGCGGTTTTGAATTCTTCGTCAGAAAGCACAGGGGTAAAAATCACCATCAATTCGTAATTGTTCATTACCCTGAATTTGTTTTTGGTTAAATAATTAAATTTCGAGGTGCAAAGGTAAGATATTATCGGGAAATAAATAAGTTTTTTTGCATCGTGTGGGAAGCAGAAACTTAAAGGGCAAAATATTCTTAAGCTTAATCAAAAAAGCGCAACCTTCTTTTGAGGTCATCTATTTCGTGCTGCATGCTTTCCATGCGTTGCAAAAGCTGGTGAATAGTGTCTATCCCGGCAGGGCTGATGTCGAGGTCATAGTGCCATGCTGTAAATTTCTCCAGATCGGGCACAAATGCATCATCAATGAAACGCTGCCTCTCCATTTCAATTACCTCAATCAATCCGAGCTCTTCCAGAGAATCAATGAACGAAGTTTCCACGCTGCAATTGGTACAATATTCTTCAACTAAAATTAAATTTCTTTCCATGATCCCAGTTTTTAAGATTGCGCTAATTGTTTGAATAATTCTTTTTGCTGTTCAGTAAGATTCACTGGAATGAGCACGTTATAAGTTACTATCAGGTCACCGAACTGCCCTTCTTTTTTGTAAACGGGAAAGCCTTTGCCTTTGAGCCGTGTTTTGGTACCGTTCTGTGTTCCGGGCTTTACTTTTAGTTTTACCTTACCGTCCATGGTATCTACAGTTATCTCGCCACCTAAAACAGCCGTATAAAGATCAATGTTTACATTGGTATAAAGATCGTTGTCCAGCCTTTTGAATTGTGTATCGCCGGAAATCTTAAAAGTAATGTAGAGGTCGCCAGCCGGGCCGCCGTTTACACCGGGGGCGCCATATCCTTTCAGCCGTATCTTCTGCCCGTCTGCAATACCGGCAGGAATGGTAATGCGTACGTTCTTATCATTGATGGTAAAGGTGCGCTGGTGTGTTGTGTAAGCTTCACGCAGGGCAATTTCCACTTCTGCATTGAAGTCCTGCCCTTTGTACTGGCGGCTTCTGCCACCCGAAGCACGATGCCCGAAACCGGCGCCTGCAGCACCTCCGAACATCTGTTCAAAGAAGTCTGAGAAATCTCCTTCGCCAAAATCTGCCTGTGAATAAAACTGCCCGCCGCCGGACTGGTACTGCTGCTGCTGTGCACGCCGCGCCTGTTCGTATTCTTCGCCATGTTTCCAGTTCTCCCCGTACTGATCGTATTTCTTCCGTTTTTCAGGATCGCTGAGTACTTCATTGGCTTCGTTAACCTGCTTGAATTTTTCAGCGGCCACTTTATCGTTGGGATTCAGGTCCGGGTGGTATTTGCGGGCCAGTTTACGGTACGCTTTCTTTATAGAATCAGGCGAAGCATTCTTATCAATGCCCAGTATCTGGTAGTAATCAATAAAAGCCATGTATCAGATTTATAAGTTTAAGTTATCTGTATACAAATCTAATACATTAGCCTTTAAAGGAGTTATAAAATTATTTACTCCTGTTTTCAAACTCTGCTTTTACCGCATCCAGGTGTTTGATAAATTTTTCAATGTTAGAGTTATAGCCGTATTTAATATTGCTGAGCTCTTTGCCATCCGTATCAAGGAACATGTACAAAGGCTGGGCATTGAAACCAAAACGGGTAATCTCGTAGTCAAGGTTTTTATCGCCCACATTGGTGATTTTTTTGCCGTTCTCATCTGTATAAACCTGTGCAGGCGGAAGATCCGTTTTCTCATCTACGTACAGGCTGATCAGTACAAAATTCTCGCGCATTCTTTTCAATACTTCAGGATCGCTCCACACTTCGTTCTCCATTTTCCGGCAGTTGGCACAGGACCAGCCCGTGAAGTCAAGCATTACCGGTTTGTTCAGCGCTTTGGCCGCTGCCATGCCTTCTTCCAGATCGAAATAGGCTGTAAGGCCAAAGGGCACGTGCAGTTTATCTGCATACAATTTGGGAGGCTGCGCCGTACCGGTAGCAAAGCTCGCTGTGTGGTTGCCGGACATATACTGCAATTTGTTCAGGTCAAAATCCTGGGTGGACGCCGGAGGGAAAATTCCGCTCCAGAATTTTAAAGGAGCACCCCAAAGGCCGGGCAGCATATACAAAGCAAATGAGAAGCTTGATATGGCTAAGAACAACCTCGGCACGCTGATGTATTTCAGGTCGCTGTCGTGGTTGAACTTCAGTTTTCCCAATAAATACAATCCTAAAAGCACCGCCAGCACGATCCATACAGCCAGGAATACATCCCTGTTTAATAAACCCCAATGGTACTGCAGATCTACCATAGACAGGAATTTTAATGCCAGCGCCAGTTCAACAAAACCAAATACAACTTTCACGGTATTTAACCAGCCGCCGCTCTTTGGCAGGCTGCTGAGCATAGACGGGAATAAAGCAAACAGGCTGAATGGCAATGCCAGGCCAGCGCTGATACCTAAAATACCCAGCACTGTACCCAGGCCTGTACCCTTTGAGCTCGCTTCTGCCAGCATGCTGCCCACGAAGGGGCCTGTGCAGGAAAACGAAACAATTACCAGTGTGAGCGCCATAAAGAAAATGCCCATTACACCCCCTTTGCGCGCTTTCTCATCAGATTTATTGGCCCATTTACTCGGCAGCGTTAGTTCAAAAGCGCCAAAGAACGAAATGGCGAAAATCAAAAAGATGAGGAAGAATAAAATATTTGCCCCTGCGCTGGTAGATACCTGGTACAATACCTTATCGCCAAATATTTTTGTAATGATCAGCGTGGGAATGGTATAAATAGCGATTATAGATAATGAATAGATAAAAGCGCTGCGAATGCCCTCTGCCCTGCTCTTGCTTTTCTTTAGGAAAAAACTGACCGTAACCGGTATAAGCGGGAATACGCAGGGCGTAAACACCATTGCCAGGCCAACTAAAAATCCTAAACCCAATAAGGCCCATGCAGATTGATTACTATTATCAGGGGCTGTAGCGGCCGCGTTCAGGCCACCTTCTGCTGCTTCCGATACTTTAGCATTTTGTTTGGCCGGGTCGTAGACGGTCACTATTTCTTCTACGCCGCTGGGGAAATTTTCTCCCTGCATGGCCAGCCAGGTGATCAGGCCTTTGATCGTAATTGCTTCTTTTACATTGTGCAAAGGCACCAGGAAAGTAACTTTATCTTTGTAATAATGAATGTTTCCACCCACAGCCTGGTTGTTTTCGGTTTCGAGTGTACCGATCTCGGTGATCGTATCTGTGGCACGTGTAAACTGCTTAATACGCTCGTCCAATTCTATCTGGGTAATAAACGCATCTTCTTCAGAGAATTTTTTTGTGGTAAACAACTGCACGTTTTCAGCAATAGTCGCATCTATTTTCAGGTTGGAAAGACTGTCGTTTACTTTTTGAACTTCATATTTAAAGGTAACCGGAGAATTTGTTTGTGCCATACCTGTGAGGGAGCATAACAAGAAAGCAAACACTAACGGGGAAAAATATTTCATGCAAATAATATTAAAAATGAAAAAGTCTGCAAATCTAAGCAGACTTTAATCTTATCAAAAATATAGCGCGTTTTATTGCAATTTTATAACAACGGATTTGCTGGTTGGTGGCAGACATTGATTGTCATCACACACCATATAATTGACATTTGCAGTTAGGGATGTCTTCACATTATTTTTTACCTTAACTTTCTGTACGAATTTTACGTTGCCGTCAAAGAATTTAACATTGGTCTTAAAATTCTTGTCGTACACTGTTTTCAGGTTTCCTATCTCTTTGGCTTTGCCGTCCAGCGTTACCAGCGGATTTTTAGAGAAAACGATCTCTGTTGGTTCCGGGCCGCCGGAGGGTGTAAATTGGGAATAGATATGCCAGGGCTTCTGTACGTTGGCTACAATAGTTACCTCATAAACTCCGTTTCCTTTTTTAACTGCACTGGAACTAAATGATACCGGGTCTTTCTGGCTGAAAGCAGAAAATGCTACAAATGCTACAATTAAAGTCAGTAATAATTTCTTCATATGTTGTCTTGGTTTAAATATGATCATTTGATAACACTCAATACAAAAGGTTTAAAATTAAATAGTTCTAAATTCAGGTAGTACAAATATAGGTTTGCTGAAGCTTATTTTAAAATAAATTTTCCCCATCCTACATACCAGCAGGCCAGTATGATTACCCAGAAAAATAAGGCAGAAACAATTTTAGACCGGTTGTAAATAAAAAAATTAGCGGCTATGCCTGCCGCAGGAACGGCAATGATGATCAGTGTTTCCAGGGAATGGTCTTCTAAAAATACAATGCCCGCAGAAAGCAACAATAAAGCAGTGAGCATTAAAGACCAGCCCTTCCTGGCAACAATCAGCATGTTGGCGTAGGGTGTTTTCATTAATCCAAGTACCACCATACATACCAGTACAGAAAATGCAATAATCAGCTCACGGCTGTCTTTGAATTGTGGTATCTCCCAGCCGAAATCAGGAATGTATTTCATAGCAAGCGGCAGCATATCCGTGAGGTAAAAAACGGAAACTGCAAAATACAACGGCAGGATAACGGCAAGTAAATAAATAAGAAACGTTTTTAAGGTAAAAGTGGTAAAAGTAAAAATACCGATTAGCATAATTAACACCAGCATGAAAGAAGGTATATACAGCAGCGCACATAGCCCGGC
The DNA here is from genome assembly GCF_025631005.1 of Haoranjiania flava. Taxonomy (NCBI): domain Bacteria; kingdom Pseudomonadati; phylum Bacteroidota; class Chitinophagia; order Chitinophagales; family Chitinophagaceae; genus Haoranjiania; species Haoranjiania flava. The sequence goes on along the minus strand of NZ_JAOTPL010000010.1, from coordinate 52,557 downwards.
TATGAAACCGATATTGAACACAATACCATTTTTATCATCCCTGTGAGACAAATGTAAGCACAGGCTGAACATCCAGATAATGAAAAAATTAATGAATAAACCGGGTGTCATATTGTTCCACAAGGGATACAGCCCTGTAAATAATATATAAACCATAGCCGGTAAATACCCCTGCGGCAACATTTTCCTGCTCTGCAATAGGTAGTTTAATCTTAGCGCCTGTACAATCACGATAAGATGGTATAAAAAAGACAGGAAAACCGGCGTCCAGTTTTTCATTGGCGCCATTATAAAATCTATCAGTCCGTCTTTGGCAGTGACAACCACAGCAGGTGCATTAAACAAAAAAGATACATGCACTACCGCACTGAGCAGTATCAGTAAAAAAACAGAAACAGCAGACTTTTCTTTAAATAAGGAAACCAAGGATAAATATTTTGCAACAAATATAACCGATAAATTCCTGTGCGCACCCAATCAGCCCCTTATAAATTTCCCGCCCGCAGCTTTTCAGTAAAGAAAACAATGAGCATCACTTATTGCCACAACACATTGTTTTAACGAATGTTCATAAAAATGAGCGGTAAAAAATAATATTAGATTTAAATATACCCTAACATTGCATAGATTTTGTATGCAGAAGACTTCAAAGCTTTTACAAAGTGAATAAAAGAAACATCCACACCCTAAGCGCCGCAGGCCTGTTAGTAGCTTTAGGTATTATCTACGGTGATATCGGCACATCTCCCTTATACGTTTTCAGCGCTGTGATCAATGGTAAAATACTTGATGAAACACTGATACTCGGAGGCCTGTCCTGCATAATCTGGACATTAACCCTGCAAACAACTGTGAAGTATGTATTGCTAATGCTAAATGCAGATAACAAAGGTGAAGGAGGTACATTTTCTTTGCTGACATTGGTACGAAGACAGAAGAAGTGGCTGATCTTTCCGGCTATGATCGGCGGTGCATTTCTGCTTTCTGACGGCATCATTACACCGCCAATCACCGTTACCTCTGCTATTGAGGGTATCCGGCAGATCCCCGGCCTTGAAACCATGCGGCAAAGCAGTGTTGTGAGCATTGTGCTGACAATACTTTCAGGGTTATTCATCGTGCAACAATTAGGCACGGCAAACATTGGAAGGGCTTTCGGCCCGGTAATGTTTGTGTGGTTTTCCATGCTGGCGATCATGGGCATCATCAACATCCACCACGATTACAGTGTATTAAAGGCTTTCAATCCCTACTATGCTGCACGGCTGCTGACGCAATACCCGCATGGATTCTGGATCTTAGGAGCCATATTCCTGTGTACCACGGGTGCCGAAGCCCTATATTCCGATCTCGGGCATGCAGGCAAAAAAAACATACGCATAAGCTGGATATTTGTAAAAGCTGCTTTAATACTCAATTACATGGGACAGTCTGCTTACCTGCTAACCATGAAAGGCAAAGTTTTCGCCAATACAGAACTACTGGCAGACAAAACTTTTTCGAGCAAATTCCCGGCAGCTGAGATACTGGAAAACCCGTTTTACCAGATCATGCCTGAATGGTTCAGGATCATAGGTATTGTTATAGCCACCATGGCTGCCATCATTGCATCACAGGCCATGCTTTCCGGTTCATTTACCCTTATCTCTGAAGCTATCCGTTTGAACGTATGGCCCAAGATGAAAATAAAATATCCCTCAGAAGAGAAAGGACAGGTGTTTATACCCGGCCTGAACCTCCTGATATGGGCAGGTTGTGTCGGCGTGGTATTGTATTTCCAGAAATCATCCAGGATGGAAGCCGCTTATGGCCTGGCCATTACTTTGTGTATGATAACAACCACATTGTTGTTTGCCTTTTATCTTATCAAAAAACGCGTAAAAAAATCACTTATATTGTTGTTCCTGGGTGTTTACGGCACTATAGAAATATCTTTCCTTATAGCTAACCTCGAAAAATTCCCGCACGGCGGTTATGTAACGCTCATAATCGGCGGCATATTGTTTACCATCATGTATGTGTGGTACAGAAGCCGCAAGATCAAGAACCGCTACGTGGAATTTGTGCGCCTTGAGCATTATATTCCCATGATCCAGGAGTTGAGCAATGATAAGACGGTTGCCCGGTACACTACCCACCTGGTTTACATGACCAGCGCAGATAATCCTAAGGAAATTGAGCATAAGATCATCTATTCCATTTTGAACAGGAAGCCGAAACGTGCTGATATCTATTGGTTTGTGCATGTGGATACACTGGATGACCCGTACACGTCAGAATACACCGTAGAGCACATTATTCCCAACGATATTATCCGCGTGGAGTTCAGGCTGGGCTTCAGGGTAGAACAAAAGATACAAGCCATGATGCGCCGGGTGGTGGAAGACCTCATTGCTAATAAAGAAGTGAACATCACCAGCCGTTACGAAAGCCTGGAAAGAAACAATATTGCCGGCGACTGGCATTTTATTGTAATGGAAAAATATCTTTCCACCGACAATGAACTACCTTATTTTGAAAGGCTGATCATGAAATTGTATTTTGGCATAAAGAAATACAGCCTGAGCGAAGAACGCAGCTTTGGCCTTGACCCAAGCTATGTGCATGTGGAGAAATTCCCGTTACTGGTATCTACCACCAGGACTATTCCACTGAAACGGACTTACAAACATGGGGAGGAGGTGTAAAGCATGGAGCAGCTAAGGGGGACCTACTCTTACAGAACAGGCTGCAACCCTTCGTCAAAAAACTCGGCCGTATCCACTTCAAGACGGAAGCCCGTTTTTCAAATGTAGAAACAGAGGGTTCCACCTTTCTATTCTCAATGCGGCTGTATTGTCATTGCGGACACCCGAATCTGCACATACTTCCTTTTGAGAAAGGTGCTTAACCTCTCTCAAACTTTTGATATTCTTAACTATTAATTCTACTGTCTGTGCCATAATCGCCTCAATTATACAGCAAAGTTAATAAAATAGCCATTTTATTGCAATGAAATAAAATTTTCATGTGTGTATATTTTATTTGTTTTTTAGTTGCCACATGGAATAGCCTTTATTCATTCGCGGTTGGTATGCAACTTTGCTTATGGCTATTTCATGTGTGTATATTTATTTTTCTTTATGGTCACATGGAATAGCCTTTATTCATTCGCGGTTGATATGCAACTTTGGTTATGGCTATTTCATTTGCTTATTTAGTTACTCCTTAACAAGTTTGTATTTTTAATTTTTTATGATTGAAAAGCCAATTAAAGACCATTTGCAGGAAATATGAAAAATAGAAAATGATTTTCTCTTTGAGAATTTCCATCATTTTCTTCATATTCCATGCTGTTGCGGCTAATAATGCGTTGATTTGTGGTCCGGATTCTCCCAGGAAGTAGTTTTGAGCCAGCCTGAAGTCTGTTTTCAAATGCCCAATGATAGGCTCTATTGCCGCTCTGCTTCTGAACTTCTTGCGCTTGTTTTGTTTTTGATAGGCGGTATCTGTTTTCCTGGCCTTGTTTGGAACAGAGATTTTTACACCTTTTATTTCCGACTTTCCTTTTCCGCCGCGGTCGTAAACCAATTCTTTCGGGAGCCGCTGACCGCCTGCTTCCATTTGCTCCAAGAGGGGCTCTATAGTGTGGCCGTCGTAAGGTGTCTGTAAAAATGCCTTAATGCCGAGAATGATTTTCTTCCCTTTGCCCGAGGTGGTTATCAATGCGACCTTATTGCCGAACTCGTACTGTTTATGCGATTTTCCTTTGGCAATACAGCGAGTAAATGGTTTGTGGATGCTGTAAATTTTATCGGGGTCGTTTCGTTGTTGGTTCACCGCCCTGGTGTAGAGCGAAAGCTGTTTGCTGTAAAAAATTTGTTGTGCCGGTGTGAGATTGCGTTGCAGTTCCCGAATGAGTCGCCGCGCAATGGTTTTTAATTTCTCCCGGGATTTTTTAGCCAGCCTTGCTCTTTTCGGATGCTTGCCGTTGTAGGTGTTGCGCAACAATTGCTTGCTGACTTTCGTGTAACGCTGCCTTTGTTTGATGTCTTCGTTTTCAGCAATGGCATTGCAATAATCAATCACTTTTTTGCACAGTTTGGCATCGGTAGGAAAAGTGGTATTGTTTTCCTGAACGGTCGTATCCGATAGAACAAAATTTGAGGTATTTGTTTTAGCATCATGCATTTTTACGCTATAGCCAAAGATTTTTTCAATGCCGTTTTCGCCAATTCTTTTTCGGAAATGAACAAAATTGCTTGGGTCGCAGGGAAACTTGTGTTCAAAGAAAACTCTGCCACAAAAATACTGCATGTAGGGGTTCATAATCCAGGTAGATGCAAGAGTTTCATCTCCCAAATTGTAAAGGTGCTTCAGCAGCAGGCAGCCCACCATAAAGCGGATCGGATGGCTCGGATTGCCCGTTTTGGAATATAGCGCAGAGAATTCTTTTTCAAAATAATCCCAATCTATTTTGTCGGCAAGCAAAACGAGTTCGTGCTTATTGTCAATAAAGTCCACCAACATCGGGCGAAATAGTTCAGGCTGTTTTTCAGGATTTTTTCCCAACATATTTGCAAGATTTTAAAGCTCGAATTTACAAAATCCGGCAATAAAAAACAAGAAAAATAGTAAATAATTTATTGAATATCAATGCTTTAATACCAAATTAAGGAGCGACTATTTATGCATATAAGTATATATCCGTAGGTAAAATAAATATTCATTTGATGCAAAAAATAATTTAGCGTATGGAAATAGCGGAAATCAAAGCACAGTTGAACATACTAAGGCGTATTGGAGCATTACGGATTACAGCCGAACAGGAATAAAATGTTATGCTGACCTTCCATGATGACAAGGACGTCATCTTTGTAGTATTTTGTATCAGCCTTATGCTTATTGTGGTTAAAAATTCTGTAGGTCACCAAGGGTTTGCAGATTATAAAAAATATAAGGCAGCCCTTGTGAAGCTGCCTGTATTTTATTGTAACTAAATTAAATTATTGCGCATTGCTGCTGCCGTTCCTCCTGTTGAGTTTGGCTTCAATGCTTAAGGTAGCATGAGGTACTGCACGCAGGCGGGCTTTATCAATCAACTTGCCGGTAACACGGCAAATACCATAAGTCTTGTTTTCAATCCTGATTAATGCTTTCTCCAGGTTATCAATATAAGCAATCTGGCGACTTGCCATTTGACTTAGTTGCTCTCTTTCCATACTTACGGTACCGTCTTCCATAGTCATGTACCTGCTTTCAACATCGCCTCCCATATCGTCTTTACGCGTAATGATGCCCTGTAAATAGGCTACTTCGCGCCTTGCATCTGCTAATTTTTTTGAGATGAGTGTTTTAAACTCCTGCAGATCTTCTTCCGAATAAGTTACCAAAGGTTGCTGATTGCCGTCGGCCTCTCTCTGCTCCAGCGGTGTATAAGAAGGTTTATAGGATTTTTTAGAAGTAGTTGAGATCTTAGGCACTTTCACTTCTTTCAAAGGCTGACTTTCTTTCTTTACTTTTTTGGCTATCTCAGGCGCATCTTTAGCTGCTTTTTTAGCTACTGCGGGTTTATCGTTTTTCTTTACAGGCGCTGCCGCGGCTTTAACAGGAGCAGCCGGTTGCTTAGAAGCTGGTTTGGCGGTTGCAGCCGTTTTCTTTGGTGCAAGCGCAGTTGCAGCTTTTTTTGCAGGAACAGCCGCTTTTTCAGGAGCTGCAGCTTTTACTGTTTTTTTTGCCATAGGCGCAGCACCCGCCTTCTTTACCGGGGCAGCTTTTTTAACAGTACTTGCTTTTTTTATCGCCGCTTTGGGAGGCGCCGCTACTTTAGGAGCTGCTTTTTTAACTGCAGCAGCTTTCTTAGCTACAGCTTTTTTAGCAACCGGTTTCGCAGTTGCAGCTTTTTTCACCGGTGCCTTCGGCGCTGTTTTGCTCACTTTCGATTGTTGTACCGCTTTTTTCTTTGTAGTAGCCATATCAAAATATTAACCTTTTTTATGAATTGTAATGTATAACAGGTTATTGTCCACCTCCACCTCAACGCTGTCTTCCAGATGTGATACAAATGTTAGTTCATCTGCCAAAATTTCCGCACAAATATAATCTTTAAATCTAATTATGGATGGCTTTAAAGCCTGACTGTCTAAAATTTGTACAAAAATACGATCAGAAAGATCAAATTTACGTTCTTTTCTAATATTTTGTACACGATTTATAAACATTCTTGCGTTGCCCTCCTGCCTCAGTTCCTCGTTAATAGTAATATCCAGGGCAATGGTTACTTTTCCTTTGCCTGCTACTGACCAGCCGGGTATATCTTCCGCAGTGATAATTACGTCTCCGGGAACCAACTCCACGGGCTCATTGTTAACCGTAAGCGTGAAGGTGCCCGTCTGTTCCAGAACTTCAATATCTTCCTGAGACATCTTTTCAATTTCCGCTGCCGTTGCTTTCATCCTTGGGCCGAGCTTTTTACCTAAAGATTTAAAATCAGCCTTGATCTTTTTTGAAATTACAGAGTTGGATTCTGTTATGTATTCTATTTGTTTAATATTCGTCTCTGACTTAATGAGGTCCTCCACCCTTTCAAGCTGGGTTTTCATATGGGCATCCAATACAGGTATCAATACTTTCTGCAAAGGCTGGCGTACAATGATGTTTTCTTTTTTCCTGAGAGAAAGTATCAGTGATGAAACATCCTGCGCAAGCTCCATTCGCTCTTCCAGGGGTTTATCGATCAGCGCTTCGTTGGCTACCGGGTAATCCGTATGATGTACACTTGTGGCTTCAAACCTGTTTGTAACAGCATTTAAGTTTCTGAAAAGTTCGTCGCTGAAGAAAGGAGCAAGCGGCGCTATAAGCCTGCTGACTGTTTCCAGGCACTCATACAAAGTCTGGTAAGCAGAAATTTTGTCGGTTTCATATTCACCTTTCCAGAAACGGCGCCTGCAAAGCCTTACATACCAATTACTTAAATGTTCATCTACAAATTGGTCAATAGCTCTGAAAGCAATGGTTGGTTCATATTCTTCCAGGTTTTCATTAACTGTCTTTACTAATGAATGAAGGGTGGATAATATCCAGCGGTCAATTTCAGGCCTGTTATCATCAGCTATACGGCCTTCTTTGAAAGCAAAACCATCTACATTGGCATACAAAGCGAAGAACTGGTAAGTGTTGTACAATGTACCGAAAAACTTCCGTTGTACTTCTTTGATACCATCAATATCGAACTTGAGGTTGTCCCAGGGTGATGCGTTAGTCATCAGGTACCAGCGTGTGGCATCTGCACCATATTTATCAATTGTTTCAAAAGGATCAACGGTATTGCCGTGGCGTTTAGACATTTTATTACCATACTTATCTAAAACTAACCCATTGGATACCACTGTTTTAAAAGCGTTACCGGGATATTTACTTTCATCAACCTCTAAGCCGGCAGTCCTCAGTTCCTCCAGCACATCTTCTTTCACGAGTGAACTGATGGCATGCAGCGTATAAAACCATCCGCGGGTTTGATCCACACCCTCGCAAATAAAATCCGCCGGGTAGTTTTCAGCAAATTTTTCTTTATTCTCAAAAGGAAAATGCCACTGGGCGAAAGGCATAGCACCGCTGTCAAACCATACATCTATCAGGTCCGGTACCCGCTTCATAGGTTTACCTGAGGCAGAAAGCAATTCAATATTATCTACAATTGGCTTGTGCAAGTCAATGTCAAGCAATGAATTGTTGAGTTTTAACGTGATATGTTTATTATACCCTGCTTCGGAGGCCTTTATATACAAATCAGTCAGTTCCTTAACGCTGCCTATGCAAACTTCTTCAGTACCATCCTCTGTTCTCCACACCGGCAAGGGAGTGCCCCAATAGCGGCTTCTGCTCAGGTTCCAGTCAACCATATTTTCCAGCCAATTACCGAATCTGCCTTCCCCGGTAGACTTTGGCTTCCAGTTGATCTTTTTGTTCAGTTCTATCATCCTGTCTTTCTGAGCGGTAGTTTTAATAAACCACGCATCCAGCGGATAATACAAAACCGGTTTGTCTGTACGCCAGCAATGAGGATAGCTGTGTTCATACTTCTCTACTTTAAAAGCCTTACCTTCTTTCTTTAATTTAATGGAGATATCTACATTAACATCCTGATAGTCATTATCATCTTTATAGTTCTTCACATACCTGCCGCTAAACTCTCCCATGCCTTCTACAAACTTTCCTTCCTTATCTACCATAGTAAGCACTCCAATACCGTACTTCTGCCCCACACGGTAGTCATCGGCTCCAAAAGCCGGAGCTGTGTGTACAATGCCGGTACCATCTTCTGTGGTTACAAAATCTCCAACCAACACCCGAAAAGGGTCGCCGCCGCTGATAGCAGCCGTATTGGCATCGTACTGCATCAGTTGTTCATAGCGCAGGTTTTCTAATTCCAGGCCTTTAAATTCAGCCAGTATTTTCCAGGGGATGCTTTTATCGCCGGCTTCAAAATCGTCAAAAGAACCGTTTTCTTCCTCGGCTTTAAAATATTTCCCTACAAGATTTTTTGCCAGTATTACGTTTTGCAGATCGTACGTGTAAGGATTAAAAGTCTGCACCAACACATAATCAATATTAGGGCCTACAGTGAGCCCTAAGTTGGAAGGCAGTGTCCAGGGCGTGGTGGTCCATGCCATAAAGTAGACAGCGGGCTCAGTACCAGCCTGGCTGTCAGCTAAGGCATTAAATATTTTTTCCGCAGCGGCATTGCCTTCATTCTTATTTTTAAGCAACTGAAACAACACCGTAGCGCTGGTATCCTTCACATCTTTGTAGGTACCGGGCTGGTTCAGTTCATGCGAACTTAAACCGGTTCCGGCGGCAGGCGAATATGGCTGGATGGAAATGCTCTGATACAGGTAGCCGCGGTTGTACATTTTTTTTAATAGCCACCAGAGCGTTTCAATATAATTGTTTTCGAATGTAATATAGGGATTGTGCAGGTCTACCCAGTAACCCATTTTTGTAGTAAGATCGTCCCACTCCTTTTTGTAACGCAATACAGCCTCCCGGCACTTCTTGTTGTATTCTTCAACTGTGATCTTTGTACCAATATCTTCTTTCGTAATGCCAAGTTCCTTTTCCACGCCAAGCTCTACAGGCAAACCGTGCGTATCCCATCCGCCCTTACGCTCTACTTTATAGCCTTTCATGGTTTTGTAGCGGCAGATCATATCCTTGATGGTGCGGGAAATTACGTGGTGAATACCGGGCATGCCGTTTGCACTGGGCGGACCTTCGTAGAAAACAAATGACGGTGCGTCTTTTCGCAGTTGAATACTGTTCTCAAAAGCATTTTCAGACTGCCATTTACTCAATACCTCTTTTTCTATTTGCGGCAGATTCAGCGAAGCAAACTCTTTATATTTATTACTCATTGAAATTTGTTGTAAAATGTGTGCAAAGTTAATAATAAAATAGTAATTAGGCTAAGATGCATGATCTTACAAAATCATTGTAGTAACGCATAAAAGTTTGGTTTGGAAATTGCTGTTTTCATAGTATTATTCAATAAATAAAAATAAATATGTACCAACAGCAACAACTTACCACCGAAGAAATAAAACAAAGAGCACAGGAACTTGGCTTGCAGGCAAGGGAAGAGAATGTTTTTGCACTACAGGCAGATGATAAGCAAGAAAATGACATTCAACTCCAGGTAGTGGAACTCGAAAGAAGAGGATTTAAAAAAATTGAAGAAGATGCACCAGGAAGCGGGCAGGCAAGAGAAATCCTATTCTCCTACGATCCGAGCCTGGCAACACCCAGGGAATAATGGTTTTGATAAAATAAAATCTGTCGCCGGAAAATGGTGACAGATTTTTGTTGTATGCATAGGTATGGTTACGCTTGCACGTATTCAACGTTTGCACTGATCTTTACTTCATCTGCTACTACCATACCGCCCGCTTCTGTCAATGCCGACCAGCTAAGCCCAAAATCTTTCCGGTTGATCTTGCCCTCTACTTCAAAGCCTGCGCGCTTTTGTCCGTCAGAGGTAATAATGCCGCCGGTTTCAACAGATAACGTCACCTGTTTTGTTACGCCTCTTAAAGTTAAGTCGCCCGTGAGATGCGCTCCATCGAAACCTGTAGAAACAAACGTAATCTGCGGATGATTTTCTGCATCAAAGAAATCAGCCGATTTCAAATGGCCGTCCCGCTGGCTGTTTCTGGTGTCTATAGAGTTTACTTCTGCGCTGAATTGTATTTTAGCTGTAGACAGATTTTCTCCATCTGTATCTACGGTAGAATCAAAATCATTGAATCGCCCGCTGACAGTAGAGATCATCATATGTTTTACTTTAAAAGTAATTTCTGAATGCGCTTTGTCAATAATCCATGTTGTGCTTGCCATAATCTGTGTTTTTTTAGTGAATAATCAATGTTATGGGGCAAAGCTACCCACATCGCAACAGCGGAACATTGAACTAGATTAAGAAATAATCAAGCAGCAAAATAATTATTAACCTTTGGATATCATCCTGTCAACCGAGTACTTACCCGGGCCGGCTAAAAACAAGAGGAACAGCACAAATAAAAAAAGCAGGCTTGATTCCATTTTGGAGAAAGGATCTGTTGCGTGTACAACAAATGCGGCGACTGCCATAGTGACTATCAAAGGCAGTGTGGCCAGCCTTGTAAATAGCCCAAATATAAGCAGGAGGGCACAAAAGACTTCTGCAAAAACAGCCAGGGATAAAGAAGCCTTAGCGCCGATGCCAATAGGATCAGCAAACTTTATTTCACCTCCATTTAGTAATTTCTGCGCTTTCCCCAATCCATGATTGGCTATCATGGCAATGCCTGTAAAAACTCTTAATAGAAGTAAGCCCCAGTCGAGCGCGGTTGTATTGTATTTTGTAGCTGTTAGTTTCATTTTTTATGTTTTAATGGTCCAGGTAGTTGGGGGTGAAATACACCAATAGACCAAACCGCTTTATGCGAGGTTATCTATATTTTTCCTTTTTGCCTGCTAACGGGCTGGATTTTTTGTTTCTATGGTTATCGGCATGTTTAGATTTAGTACCCATTCCGGTTGATCTGCATATTTAATCTTATAGCTTATTTGATGCATCTATTTTTAGTACGTTATTCTTTTTATGATGCGTAAATGATGTGTCCTTACGCAGGTTTCCACATTAATAATGCCTTCCGTATCAATTTTATCAATCCTGACCTTGCCCGATGCGTGCACGATCTGCTTATCGTTCAGTAAAATTCCCACATGGGTGATCCTGCCTTCAGCATTATCAAAAAAAGCCAGGTCGCCGCACTGCACTTCCGGCAGGAAACCAATCACCTCCCCTTCTTCTGATTGTTTATAAGCGTCTCTCGGCAGGAAAACATTCAACATCCTGAACACCTGCTGGGTAAAGCCGCTGCAATCAATGCCAAACATACTTCTGCCACCCCAAATATACGGCGCATTCAAAAAACTTTTGCTAATGCTGATAATGTTTTGGCTGTTGCGCGTAAGGCCTGTATTTAGCGGCACCCTGCCGTATTTTAAGGGAATATGTTCAATGTTATTTGTATCAAGCACGGGGGCGCCTGCGGGCAGCAACATGGGTTCATTGTTAAAAAGAATGTTCCTGTTTTCGGTAGAAATGCCTTTGACTTTTTTGCGAAAAAATTTTTTGGTTACATCCAGCGTTTGCGATTTCTGTATCCAGCCTTCATAATTGTCAAAAGTAGTTTTTACCCGGTAGAAGTCGTCACTAACCCCTGTTACCTGGGCTGTTTCTCCAAATAGCATCTGATTTACCATCTCCGCACGGTGAGATGCTTCTGCGCGTAAAGGGTTCAGAGGAGTTATAGCAATTACGAAATGCATAGAATGATTGGCAAGATATGGAATTATTATAAAATTAATACTGTGTAATAAAATAATTACATAAATTCATGTTGTGATTGAGCAGAAAAAATACAGCAGTGATGAAGAATTGCTGAATAATTTTTACAAAACCAATGATGATTATTGGTTGGGCATTCTTTTGCAACGCTATTCCATGTTGCTACTGGGTGTGTGCATGAAATACCTTAACGATGAAGAAAGCGCTAAAGACAGCGTGCAGGAAATATTTCTTCACACGCTTAATGAGATAAAAAAACACAAAGTCTCTTATTTCAAAGGATGGATATACAGCGTATCTAAGAATCACTGCCTTATCAAAATAAGGAAACAAAAGCATGCTGTTCTCAAAACAGAAGAGCTTTTTGATGATAAACACGATCGCGGTGAAGACAATGAACTGCAGCAAAAATTGGAAAAAGAAAATATCTTTGAACACCTGCATGATTCGCTGGATGAGCTGAATAGTGAACAGCGCAGGTGTGTAGAACTTTTTTATCTTGAAAACAAATCTTACAAAGAAATTGAGCAGATAACCGGTTTCAGCACTTTGCAGGTAAAAAGCTTTATCCAGAACGGCAAAAGAAACCTGAAACAATTTATGGAGAAAAAACAGCAAAGATCAAATGGGTGAAAACAACAATATACGAATCAAATATTCCGAAGAGGATCTGCTGAAATACCTGAACCAGGACATTTCCGGTGAGGAAGCAAACCGGCTTGAAAAAGAGATGCTGGAAGATCCGTTTCTCAAAGATGCCCTGGAAGGCCTGCAGGCTTACAGCTCGGTATCCAAGATGCGTAAGGATGTGCTGTCTATAGACTCTAAGCTGAAGCAACAGATAAACACCCGCCCTGAACGGAAAAGAAAAAAGCTCAAAGACCTGAATTTAGCCTTATATGTGCTATTTTTCATCATAATCCTTTTGCTGATCGCCTTTGTAATATTACAGGGATATAAATAAATTATTTCCTGCTTTATTAAATGCCCTACCTTAGCAGTCCAACCAAAACACTAAGGCCATGAGTATAAAACTAATCATCATAGGCGCCGGCTTTGCAGGGCTGCGTACTGCCAAATACCTCAGAAATACGGATTACGACATTACACTGATTGATACAAATAATTTTCACCAGTTTCAGCCACTGTTTTACCAGGTAGCCACATCTTTCCTGGAGCCTGCATCCATATCATTTCCACTTCGAAAAATTTTTCAGCAGGCGTCTAATGTACAGGTGCGCTTAGGACCGGTAAAATATGTAGACACTGTGGCTAAAAAAGTATTAACACTAAATGATGAATATGATTACGATGAGCTGGTCATTGCGACAGGTTGTAAGAATAATTATTTCGGCAATGAGAATATTGAGACCTATGCATTCCCCATGAAGTCCACGCCACAGGCCATAGCGCTGCGCAACAAAATTTTACTAAACTTTGAAGAAGCGCTTGCCTGCAATACCGAAGAAGAGAAGAAAGCTTATATGAACATTGTTGTGGTAGGCGGCGGGCCCACCGGCGTAGAGCTTGCAGGCGCATTGGCAGAAATGAAAAAAAATATTTTGCCGAAAGATTATCATTCAACAGATTTTTCAAAGCTGGAAATTTACCTGATAGAAGGCAGCGCGCACACCTTATCGAACATGAGTAAAAATGCACAGGAATATTCTCAGAAATACCTGGAAGAGCTGGGTGTAAAAGTAGTATTGAATGCCTTTGTAAAAGATTACGACGGTAAAATGCTGATCTATGGCAATGATCAGCAATTGCTGACCAAAACATTGATCTGGGCTGCAGGCGTTACCGGAAATGTACCGGATGGTATCGGCAAAGAGTTTCTGGGTAAAGGAAACAGGCTGATAGTAGACGAATACCACCGCGTAAAAAACCTCGAAGGCGTATACGCGATCGGCGATGTATCCTTAATGCAAAACGAAGATTTTCCCAACGGGCACCCGCAACTGGCTAATGTTGCCAACAACCAGGCTAAAAATTTAGCAAAAAATTTAAAGAACAGGCTTAAGGGAAAACCGGAGCAGAAATTCTTTTACAAAGACCCCGGTACAATGGCAACAGTGGGTAAACTAAAAGCAGTGGTAGACTTGCCGAACTGGCAGTTCCAGGGAGTTTTCGCCTGGTTTGTGTGGATGTTCCTGCACCTGATGCTGATACTGAGTGTAAGAAACAAACTCATCATTTTTATTAACTGGATGATCAGCTATTTCAGCAACGATTCTTCTTTAAGGCTTATTTTCTTACCTTCGGAAAAAGAAAAAAAGCTCGGTGAAAAATACAAATGCGAATAACATGCAATTCATTAATTTTGCGCGCGTATTTTCAATTAATTTTGCCGGATAATAAAATAATGAAATTGGTCAATAACAAACAGCTGCTGTTTACATTATTAAGCATACTTGTATGCTCAGGTGTGCAGGCGCAGTTCGACAGGCTGAATGATATCGGCGGCAGGTTTTCCAGGAGCGGCGGCAATACTGCAGATACGCTTACCCAACGCAATCCGCACGAAGACAGCATTACCATCAGTTACCGTTTTTTTGATTCTACCGGCACGCATGGTATTGATACGTCAATCAATGATTTCAACAAAATGTTGCCTGTGCCTTACACCTATGCCGACCTGGGAAATATAGGCACACCCTCTCAATCACTGCTTTTCAGGCCATTGCATATGCAGCCAGGTTGGGATGCCGGCTTCCATATGTTTGACCCGTTCAGGTATACGCTTGAGGGTACAAAATATTTTACCACTACCCGCCCCTTTACAACACTGGCTTATATGATGGGTACCAGGCAGGAGCAAGTGATTGATGTATTGCATACGCAAAACCGCAAGGAGCTTGTAAATTTTACATTTGAATACCGGTTGCTGAATGCTCCCGGCGCTTTCCGCAACCAGAACAGCAACCATAGTAATATGCGCGCCAACATATCTTCGCAAAGCAAAAATAAGAGATACAGCATGAACCTGATAGGCGTCAGGAATTCGAACAGGGGCGCTGTAAATGGCGGCATCATTAACTTTGATGAATTAAAAGGCAAAGGCGTAAACAGCCCTTACATAGCGGCTACACGTATTGGAAGCATTGGCAATGCAAGCCCCAGCCCTTTTAAAGTTTCTATATCTTCAGGCAATGAAAACAAGGACTTTACACTGTACTACAGGCACTCCTACGACTTCGGGCAGAAAGACAGCCTGCAAGTAAATGACAGTACTATGGTCCGCCTGTTTTATCCGCGCTTACGATTTGAACACGCTGCAAAATATGCAGAATATGAATACAGTTTCAAGGATGTAAATCCAAACCCGGACAGCTACCTGCAATATTACGGGCTGATTGTACAGAACGATACGGTAATGTATAAAGATAAATGGAAAGAGCTGAGCAACCAGCTTGCCATCTACACTTACCCCGACAAAAAGAATATAGCACAGTTTGTGAAAGTGTTTGGTGAATTTCAATTGCTCGGCGGAGATTTCGGCCGGTTCAAAAAAAATTATTACAACGTTATTGTCGGCGGTGAATACAGGAACAAAACCAGGAACCAGAAATGGGATATGCTTGCATCAGGCAGGTTCTTTGCATTGGGCGACTACTTCGGGGATTATATGGCTACAGCCAATCTTAAGCGCAACCTTGGCACCAGGATCGGCGACATTTCTATTGGTTTTACCAACGTAAACCGCACGCCATCATTCATATTCAACACATCGGCCAAAGGATTTCTATCGGCCGACAGTGCGAAATACATAGAGCTTATAGGTAATAATTTTCAACCACATTCAAACTTCCCGGTGATCACCGGTGAGAGCAAGTTTGCTAAAGAAAACATTACTCATGCCTTTGCAAAGATCAATGTGCCTTCATGGCAACTCAGCCTTACAGGCAATTATTACGCCATGCTGAACTATGCATACTTTACTGATTATTTCACCGCAAAGCAAAATACTTCCTTGTTTAATTTATTACAGGTGGGCGCGGAAAAAGAGACGCCTTTGGGTAAGTTTTTTAAGTGGTATGCAGAAATATATGTACAGCAGAAGGCGGGTAATGTACCTGTAAATGTGCCGTTGGTACTCACGCGCAACCGTATTGCTTTTGAAGGTCATTTTTATAAGAACTTAGATATTGCTACAGGCATAGAAGTGAGGTATAATACGCCTTACAAGCCGGACCACTATTCGCCTTTCACCGGTAATTTTTTCTACAACGATACCATGCGCATCAGCAATCTGCCGGACATTTCTTACTACCTCAATTTTAAGATCAAGCGTTTCAGGCTATTTGCAGAAGCGGCCAACTTAAACAGCCTGAGCTACCAGAATAAAACATTCGGCTTTAATAATTTTTCTTTTGTAAGGCCTTATTATCCCAAGCCCGGGCTTTGGATCAGGGTTGGCATTTTCTGGAATTTCATCAATTAATTTTGTCCGATGCAGGTTCATGATCATTTCTCTTTAAAAGCGTACAATACTTTCGGCATTGATGCAACAGCCAGGCATTTTGCTGTATTTCACGATGTAGAAGAGTTAAGGCAACTGTTAGCTATATCAGATAAAGAACAGCGGCTGGTGCTGGGCGGAGGCAGCAATATTTTGCTTACAAAAAATTTCGACGGTTTTGTATTAAAGAATGAGCTGAAAGGAAAAGAGCTGGTTGGTGAAGATGACAATTATTTTTATGTAAAAGCTTATGCCGGTGAAGTATGGCATGAGTTTGTGCTTTTTTGTATTGACAACAATTATCCCGGCCTTGAAAACCTGAGCCTTATTCCCGGCTGCGTAGGTGCATCGCCGATGCAGAACATAGGCGCTTACGGCGTAGAGATAAAAGATGTTTTTCACCAGCTTGAGGCGCTGCATGTGCACGATAAAACGATCAGCATTTTTAATGCGAATGATTGCCGGTTTGGCTACCGGGAGAGTATTTTTAAACGCGCTTTAAAGGATCAGTATATTATTTTGAACGTCACTTTCAGGCTTCCGAAAAAAGCGATCCTGCATGTGGAATATGGCGCTATCAGGAGCGAACTGGAAAAGATGCAAATCGATAACCCCGGCATACGCGATATATCAAATGCGGTGATCCGCATCCGCACATCCAAGCTACCGGATCCGAAGGTAACCGGCAATGCAGGCAGCTTCTTTAAAAACCCGGTTCTGCCGGCCGCGTTCGTTGACCAGTTGAAACAGCAATACCCTGAAATGCCCGTGTACACTACATTACACACAGATGAAAAGAAGATTGCCGCGGGCTGGCTGATAGAACAGGCAGGCTGGAAAGGCTACAGGAAAAATGACGCGGGCGTGCATCCGAAGCAGGCATTGGTACTGGTCAATTACGGCACTGCCAACGGTGATGAGATCTATACCCTCTCCCGGCAAATCATTGACGATGTGAAAAACAAATTTGGCATTGAGCTGGAACGGGAAGTGAATATTGTAGGCAGGTAAAGTGGAAAACTTGCAGCGTGATATAATCGTTTCGCACAGGCGGTAGATGTATTTCAATGCTTTTACTGCGATTAAAAGAGTTATCCAGTTATCCAGTGATGTAGTGATGCAATTATCAATTTCACGTGTATGGTGCGATTAAAAGACATTGCCGTAATGCCGCATCTGGAACTCTTCAAACTTTCAATTCCTCTATGGTGCGATTAAAAGTTAAATGATGGCTTAAATGCAAATTCAAGTTATTAATTTCAATTCCTCTATGGTGCGATTAAAAGCGAGCATGCTGGATATTTCATCGTGGTTTTTATAAGATTTCAATTCCTCTATGGTGCGATTAAAAGCCATCGCTCAAAAAGTTTAATTTACAGCTTATAACAATTTCAATTCCTCTATGGTGCGATTAAAAGCGTACGGCATTGCACTGCCTGAAGCGTTTATGTTAGATTTCAATTCCTCTATGGTGCGATTAAAAGCGAATAGGGGGGGCTATAAATAGTCAGCACCTATATTTCAATTCCTCTATGGTGCGATTAAAAGAATGATATATTTTTGCCAAGCATACTAATACCACCATTTCAATTCCTCTATGGTGCGATTAAAAGAGCCGTTTGACAAAGTGCTGGTGAGAGACAAACCAGAATTTCAATTCCTCTATGGTGCGATTAAAAGGGCTTTGTACCATTGTTCTCATTCTCACCTTTAAATTTCAATTCCTCTATGGTGCGATTAAAAGTCACGCTCTTTTCTAAGCCACGCGCCGTATTTCTTTATTTCAATTCCTCTATGGTGCGATTAAAAGACTTACGGTATATTGCCAATTTTGATTGATAAAGATTTCAATTCCTCTATGGTGCGATTAAAAGAAGCTAACCACAGAACCACATGATTAAATCCTAAATTTCAATTCCTCTATGGTGCGATTAAAAGGGTGATGAAAATTGGTTAACAAGCATTAAGTCAGATTTCAATTCCTCTATGGTGCGATTAAAAGCGGGAATTATTGACTCTTGGGGCTGTTCAATTCGATTTCAATTCCTCTATGGTGCGATTAAAAGTCTCTTTTCGGGGTGACCGTCTTTATCATTCAAAGAATTTCAATTCCTCTATGGTGCGATTAAAAGTTTTGTGTAAGAAATGGTAAGGTTGTCCACATCAAAATTTCAATTCCTCTATGGTGCGATTAAAAGATTATAAATTCCACATCACAATCAAAGGGAAGCGGATTTCAATTCCTCTATGGTGCGATTAAAAGCGAATATAGATAAAATAGTTTCTTACGCTTCTGGATTTCAATTCCTCTATGGTGCGATTAAAAGAACAGAAGACGTAATTGATTACGACAAATTCTTTAGCATTTCAATTCCTCTATGGTGCGATTAAAAGCTTTCTGAATGCTTCAACCTGTGTATTATTCATGTATTTCAATTCCTCTATGGTGCGATTAAAAGTTATTAAAATGAAAAACATAGCACAAGCAATATTAAATTTCAATTCCTCTATGGTGCGATTAAAAGTGTATCCGCTGGCATAGTTCCCTACGTTCCTGAAAATTTCAATTCCTCTATGGTGCGATTAAAAGCGTGTAGAAATGAATTAACTCTTTTGCTTTTTCTTTATTTCAATTCCTCTATGGTGCGATTAAAAGTTATCATAGTTCGATAATACCCTGAACCGTCTAAAGCATTTCAATTCCTCTATGGTGCGATTAAAAGTTATGTTCTTTATTTTGGTTTGGCTCTGGTTCGACACATTTCAATTCCTCTATGGTGCGATTAAAAGGGCTGGCACTTTACTACTATTCGCAGGATAGAGGTATTTCAATTCCTCTATGGTGCGATTAAAAGGAGCGAATGCGTAACAGGTGATTTACATGCAACCTTATTTCAATTCCTCTATGGTGCGATTAAAAGTAATCACGGCAAAAAAAGATATAAAGAAGATAAAGAGATTTCAATTCCTCTATGGTGCGATTAAAAGGAAAAAGCTAAGACTTCTGAATATTGGGCGAACTGGATTTCAATTCCTCTATGGTGCGATTAAAAGACTTGTGATTGATTGAAGTCGTTTACAAACTCTTTTATTTCAATTCCTCTATGGTGCGATTAAAAGAACACCCTGCGGCTCCTCCTCCAATAACAATATCAGATTTCAATTCCTCTATGGTGCGATTAAAAGTCTGGGATGGAAATGAGATCATAGACGCGTTGTTGAATTTCAATTCCTCTATGGTGCGATTAAAAGTCGTAAGGTGGGTCGCAATAAACAATGCTGTTTGGATTTCAATTCCTCTATGGTGCGATTAAAAGAGCACAATGAGGAATATTTTAACGATTTAAATGTATTTCAATTCCTCTATGGTGCGATTAAAAGTCAAATCTTGCCATTTCGTATTTAGCCGTATTTATATTTCAATTCCTCTATGGTGCGATTAAAAGACAACGTTTTTAATCCGTCTGCCACTGCACCACCGATATTTCAATTCCTCTATGGTGCGATTAAAAGCTGTGATACCATACGTGCGCTCCATTCTGAAGAAATTTCAATTCCTCTATGGTGCGATTAAAAGCAGGAAGCTATCACAAAGTATTGCCGATTTAGGGTATTTCAATTCCTCTATGGTGCGATTAAAAGCAACAGTGTTAGTAATAACTTGAGTTACATAATAATTTCAATTCCTCTATGGTGCGATTAAAAGTATTATGCTTCCAAATAGTTTTGGATAACCTGGACGAATTTCAATTCCTCTATGGTGCGATTAAAAGTCATCTTACTGTAAGTCTTATCTGCTGCTTCTGCAAAATTTCAATTCCTCTATGGTGCGATTAAAAGCCTGTTAATAAAACAACATCAGTAGGAATAGATACATTTCAATTCCTCTATGGTGCGATTAAAAGGGTTTGTACTGCTTGCACCGGGTGCACTGTTTCATTATTTCAATTCCTCTATGGTGCGATTAAAAGGGCTGGCACTTCACTACCGTTCGCAGGATAGAGGTATTTCAATTCCTCTATGGTGCGATTAAAAGAATTTATCAAATCTTTGTATAGCGGGTTAGAGCAGATTTCAATTCCTCTATGGTGCGATTAAAAGTATATTAAAGTCTATCGCATTATCTGTGAATATAAAATTTCAATTCCTCTATGGTGCGATTAAAAGTGGGTTGTGGGCGAAAACGTTCGCGGCCTTATTAATATTTCAATTCCTCTATGGTGCGATTAAAAGCCGGCTGGCACTTTACTACAATTCGCCGCATAGAGGTATTTCAATTCCTCTATGGTGCGATTAAAAGTAGACTTTACAGTTATATCTGCCGCCTTTGCCAATATTTCAATTCCTCTATGGTGCGATTAAAAGTTCCCTCCCCTCGACAAACGCATAGTATAATTGTTTATTTCAATTCCTCTATGGTGCGATTAAAAGAGCATCCCCAATCTCAATTTTCTTTAGTCCATACAAATTTCAATTCCTCTATGGTGCGATTAAAAGCCGGATGCAAATAATGATATATCGGTATTATGGTAATTTCAATTCCTCTATGGTGCGATTAAAAGAATAAGTTTATGTGAAAGTTTATAGGTTATTTGATATTTCAATTCCTCTATGGTGCGATTAAAAGAAACTTTTTTCTTTATCATAAATGCGGTATATTTGATTTCAATTCCTCTATGGTGCGATTAAAAGATGAGATACAACTTAAAAGAAGCTACCGTTGAAAATTTCAATTCCTCTATGGTGCGATTAAAAGGGCTAACATTCGAAGATATTGACAATATTATTAAATTTCAATTCCTCTATGGTGCGATTAAAAGTTGATGTGCTCGAGGTAATGCCGTCAACACAAGAACATTTCAATTCCTCTATGGTGCGATTAAAAGAGTACAAATTTAATAAAGGAGCTCAGGAATTATATGATTTCAATTCCTCTATGGTGCGATTAAAAGAATAAAAATAGAAAAGATAGCGGGCCAAAGAACAAGATTTCAATTCCTCTATGGTGCGATTAAAAGGATTTTATTCATGGCGAATGCGATGTATTTAAAAAATTTCAATTCCTCTATGGTGCGATTAAAAGACAATAAACG
This sequence comes from Haoranjiania flava, assembly GCF_025631005.1. Taxonomy (NCBI): domain Bacteria; kingdom Pseudomonadati; phylum Bacteroidota; class Chitinophagia; order Chitinophagales; family Chitinophagaceae; genus Haoranjiania; species Haoranjiania flava. Next base: position 31,133 of record NZ_JAOTPL010000010.1, on the reverse strand, counting down.
GTAAGGACTTTTTATTGTATGCCAAATTTCAATTCCTCTATGGTGCGATTAAAAGATGTAGTAGCTAAGACTAATAATCTAACTACTATAAAATTTCAATTCCTCTATGGTGCGATTAAAAGCTTAGCGCCCCTTTGGCGAAGTTCTCAATGTCCCAGAATTTCAATTCCTCTATGGTGCGATTAAAAGTTCCGTAGGGCTGTATAAGGTCTTTTAGCTTATCCAGATTTCAATTCCTCTATGGTGCGATTAAAAGCCCACGACTTATCAAAGACGATAAGTTCAATAAGCATTTCAATTCCTCTATGGTGCGATTAAAAGCATGACAGGTACAGGAGCAATTAACAACCTGAATGTAATTTCAATTCCTCTATGGTGCGATTAAAAGATACTTTACATTGTAACCGTTGAAAACTTGACAAATTTCAATTCCTCTATGGTGCGATTAAAAGTGCCGCCAGCTCCTTTTGTTCACAATATCCTTTAATTTCAATTCCTCTATGGTGCGATTAAAAGGTTTGTAGTTCCTAAAAGATGTTCATTGCCTTCGAATTTCAATTCCTCTATGGTGCGATTAAAAGTTAGAATTTTGCAACAAACTCTTAACTAAATATACTATTTCAATTCCTCTATGGTGCGATTAAAAGATTGCTGATGACCTCTGTTTGAGTATCCCTAACATATTTCAATTCCTCTATGGTGCGATTAAAAGCTCAACAAACTTTCCGCTGAAACACACAGACGGCATTTCAATTCCTCTATGGTGCGATTAAAAGAGAATTTCAAGGACAGAATACGAGCTTATTTATGATATTTCAATTCCTCTATGGTGCGATTAAAAGACCATCAGAGCTTCCGAAACCTTGCAAATTAAAAGATTTCAATTCCTCTATGGTGCGATTAAAAGTCTTTGTGGTTTACCTGCGGCTTGTTTTCTGTGTTATTTCAATTCCTCTATGGTGCGATTAAAAGAAAGCCACAGAAATAACAATAACAGAAGCAAGGAAAATTTCAATTCCTCTATGGTGCGATTAAAAGACACGATGTTGTAGGGCGAAGCGAACAGTTAGTTTGATTTCAATTCCTCTATGGTGCGATTAAAAGTTTTTAACCTCTCGCGAATGACTTCAATAGGTTCGTTATTTCAATTCCTCTATGGTGCGATTAAAAGCGGATATGGTTTATTTGCCTCGAACTTATTGCCGTATTTCAATTCCTCTATGGTGCGATTAAAAGTATCATTTACATTATCATTCTTATTAGCTTCATAGGATTTCAATTCCTCTATGGTGCGATTAAAAGAAAGTAGAGGATGAAGAAGCCGACAAACTAATGAATTTCAATTCCTCTATGGTGCGATTAAAAGCGTATAGCGTTACCATAGCGCGGGCTTGTGTGTTTTATTTCAATTCCTCTATGGTGCGATTAAAAGGATATGTTAGGTAAAGATTTGCCCACTATAATTGAATTTCAATTCCTCTATGGTGCGATTAAAAGAACGCAGGAGCGAGTTATAAAAGCTCCTCAAAATATTTCAATTCCTCTATGGTGCGATTAAAAGTCGTAATTAAATGCATGCACTTGTTTGTCAGAAAATTTCAATTCCTCTATGGTGCGATTAAAAGAAAGGATCTGCACTCCATCCGCCTTGCGTAATAAATTTCAATTCCTCTATGGTGCGATTAAAAGCCAGCTTTCAGGATCAGGATTGCAGGTGGCCCGGACGTAATTTCAATTCCTCTATGGTGCGATTAAAAGGACGGCGTGACTTCGCCTGCATGGGGGGCATTAAAATTTCAATTCCTCTATGGTGCGATTAAAAGAGTAAAACCTGGAGATTATAGGATTTTGTTGCCGGAATTTCAATTCCTCTATGGTGCGATTAAAAGTATAAGCCGTTGCTGCTGCCAACAGGCCTGTTACATTTCAATTCCTCTATGGTGCGATTAAAAGCGCAAGACGAAGAGACGAGAGCGGCCCTGCTTGAATTTCAATTCCTCTATGGTGCGATTAAAAGTTGTTAGTTGTTTCATGTTTTTTGCTTGGTTCATCTAATTTCAATTCCTCTATGGTGCGATTAAAAGCTTGTTCTTCTTTTTGAATTAATCCTCCTTCTATTATTTCAATTCCTCTATGGTGCGATTAAAAGAATAACAACCTTGCCATCTTTAATTTCAGCATCGAAATTTCAATTCCTCTATGGTGCGATTAAAAGAAGTATCCCGCCATTTAAACGAAACTGCAAAACTGAATTTCAATTCCTCTATGGTGCGATTAAAAGTATCAATAGGTAGTATAGTTTACTTTAAATTTGATGAATTTCAATTCCTCTATGGTGCGATTAAAAGTTAAAGCCTACACACGTACCATATCGTGGAAAACACATTTCAATTCCTCTATGGTGCGATTAAAAGCCTTGCTAATTCTGTAACCATTCCCGGCAAAACCGCATTTCAATTCCTCTATGGTGCGATTAAAAGTTAATCTCTCTCGCTTCTTCAAGTGCTTTCTGTGATTTCAATTCCTCTATGGTGCGATTAAAAGTTCATCCCTACGCTGTGATTTTTCACATAGCCTTTTATTTCAATTCCTCTATGGTGCGATTAAAAGAATAGGCTATTTTGATAACCCGAATGGTTATACTGAATTTCAATTCCTCTATGGTGCGATTAAAAGGATAAAGAAAATGCACAAAGGAGTGTTCAAGTATATTTCAATTCCTCTATGGTGCGATTAAAAGATACGGTTTGTAATTTTGTACTAAACCCGATAAATAATTTCAATTCCTCTATGGTGCGATTAAAAGCGGCTTTTTTTTTGCCTTCTCCTTTGCTTAAATCCTATTTCAATTCCTCTATGGTGCGATTAAAAGAATTGTGTAGAATTTTGCAACAAACTCTTAATCAAAATTTCAATTCCTCTATGGTGCGATTAAAAGAAGGCGTTGAAATCGGCTACACTCACAATATCTAAATTTCAATTCCTCTATGGTGCGATTAAAAGTTACATTTCTGTTTACCGGCATTCCCTCATATATCTATTTCAATTCCTCTATGGTGCGATTAAAAGAGTGTCGAACTCCTTCATGTTGATAGCATCTGCGCATTTCAATTCCTCTATGGTGCGATTAAAAGGCGTGATGGGGCAATTAGGAAAGGCTTTTTTCTCGATTTCAATTCCTCTATGGTGCGATTAAAAGGTTTTCCTTGATGGTTTCGGCAAGGTTGTCGTTAAAATTTCAATTCCTCTATGGTGCGATTAAAAGAAATTATAAGCGGTTTTAATTATACCTTCTAATTTATTTCAATTCCTCTATGGTGCGATTAAAAGTCACATCGGTTGATCAGGTGATTCCTGATAAAAATATTTCAATTCCTCTATGGTGCGATTAAAAGACTTTTGCCTGCACGCTTTATTTCTTCAATACTTTTATTTCAATTCCTCTATGGTGCGATTAAAAGTACCTCCTTATAAGGCATTACAGTTGCTTTAGCCATATTTCAATTCCTCTATGGTGCGATTAAAAGAAAAAAGGCGGACATGGATGGAAAGTTGCAAATTATATTTCAATTCCTCTATGGTGCGATTAAAAGCCGCTACATCGACGACTAAAAAAGCCCTGTTTTAAGGGGTTTCAGCTTGCAAAGCTATGCAAAATTAGTAGTAAAAGTTGTCGACGTCCGGTAATAAAATCTATAGCGTGCACCGACAACTTTCTAAACCGTATGATTATGAATGCTTTTTGTTTTTCCAATATGTCAAAGAACTATCAATACCGAATAATACACACTCACCGACAACTTACATAAAGTTGTCAATGCTGTTTTTCTCTTTGCCGATTACCTGCTTATCCAGCCATTTCTCATTGCGGCTTTTAAACACAATTATACTGTCGTATCCGGTATCCATAATATTATTAGCCTTATACAGCAGCTCCTTCAGTTTTGCATCAGTAATATCCCCTTCAAACACGCTGTTCTGTATCCAGTTCAAATATTGCCTGCACAATTTAAGCATTTTTCCTACACGCTTCTGTTCTATATCGTACACTAAGATTACGTACATATTACCACCAGGCTTTAAAAGGTTTATATTCCTCCATATCCAGTATATGCTTTACCAGTTTATAACATTCAAGCTTTACCAGATGTTTATAGCTTACGCTTCTGGCAAGGCTGCGGTGCCTGATTGTTTCATTAAGCCTGTCTTCCCAAGCCTTTACTACATTCTTCCTGCTGTTTGATTTTAGCAGGCAACAATTGAATGTATTGTCAAAATCTTTGGAAGTAATTATTCTCTTGTTCAATAAAGCAAACAAAGTCCTGTCAACCAATATTGGTTTAAAAATTTCTGCAAGGTCTAATGCAAGTGAAAACCTTCTATCGCCCGGTTGATGCAGATAGCTAATGGTTGGATTGAGTTGTGTATGGTAAATCATGTCGAGGCAGAGTGTGTAGCACATCATATTCATGAATGAGATGAGTGCGTTTACTTCATTTGAAGGAGGTTGTTTCGTACGGTTGCCCATTGCAAAATCATTAATGATCAGGTCAAAAGCTTCGTAATAAACCATCCTGATATTTCCTTCAATGCCCATCAATGCTTCTACCTGATCATACTGCCGCAATTCTAAAGAAAGCAATTCGATTTTTTCTATTTGCTGACTGACATCCTTACCCCGATTGTTGTAGTAACGCAGATTCTTTACCATATTAAACGCCGCACCTTCCACAAATTTTCTGGCCAGCAATGCTCTTTTCTTTTTATTGGTGTAATGACCGGCCTGATGGATAATTACTTTCCCGCTCAGCAAATATTCTTTGGATAAAAAACTTCCGGTATAATGTTCATAGTAATCAAAAAAATGTACACTGATCTGCTCTTTTCCCAGGAAATTATAGAGAGCGCTGTTGGCATCAAGCGCTCCAAAGCAATACAGGTTATCAACGCCCTCAACCGGAATATATTTAGGCGGCAGCTCATTTCCCTCCTCATCAACCGGGGTAAACTTCAGCGTATTGTCTTTGCGGCTCATGCGGCCGGCGTTGAAGAGGTAGTAAGATTTTTTCATGATACAGTCTGAACCGTGTTTTTATGAGATGAAAGGATTTTTGGGATTTTCGATTGCCTGTATTTCTTGTTAGTGAGGCGCTTAAATTCCAGACTGTTTACACCGAAATTGAGTAATAAGCCAATCTCTATATTATAAGCTTCAAGATAGTTTATTGCCTGTGCCAAATGAACGTTTTCTAACCGTATGAGTGCTTTTAATTCAACGCTTATTATGTCTTCAACTAAAAAATCAACTCTTCTCGTGCCTATTTGTATGTTATCATAATAAATCGGCATTTCAAACTCCCGAAAAAATATGAGACCGTCTTTTTTCATTTCAATTTTCATTGCCCGTTAATAAATAACTTCCTGAAATCCGTTGCCAATCACGCTGTGAACTTTCATGGCACATTTAATTATCCTTTCAGTAATATATGAATATTTCATCATATTTAAACGGCTAATCTTTTAATCCTATAAATCCCGGTTCAGACTCAATCTCCTCCACATAACACAATTCATAATAGCTGCAACTCTTGCAAATCTTAGCGTTGATCCTTGGCGGACAGTTCCCGCTTTGTACCAGTTCAGTAATTTTTGGAAGAAGCTCTTTCAAAAAAGTGCGGTCGTCATCCGAGAGCGATACTTCCTGTGTGCTTCTTAGTTTTGGATATTCATTTTTTCCTTGTACACCGGCAATGCCGTTTAACTCCAGCAGCCATATGTAAAATTTCAGTTGCCATTCATGCGCCTCTTCAACTTTATCGCTGCGTTTGGTTTCGTGAATAGTTTTATTTTTTACGTCATAGAAATCAATCTGGCCGGTTAGCTGTATTCCTCCATAATCTGCAGATAACTTCACTTCCTCATTCCTTTCGGCTCTTTGCGGGTAGCTGGTTTCATGCAGCAGCTTGCCATCGTAAACAACTTCACTGGTATGCTCCATATTGATGCCGTTGGCAAAAAGCCATAGTTTGCGGTGACAGACGATGTAGTAGTTGATATGGGTGGCGGTGAGAGGCATAGATTATAGTATTTCAGTTTCCCAAATTTCCTGTTCGTTATAGAGTAAGCCTAAGTCTTCATCATACTTTTTGGTCAATATCCAGTAATCCACAGAAAGCAATTTTCCCTTTTCGGTTTCAAAGTTGAAGGAAGTGTTGTATAAGTTATTGTTATTTTCAGCAAGTAATTGAGCGAACTTGTTTTTCCTGATTTGAACCTTAAGTCTTTCGGCTCCGATAAAATCATAATTCGTAAGATATTTTTCAAAACGCTCTTTAAACCTTTGCGGTAAAACTTTAATACCATCAAATTGCTTATAAAAATCTTCTTCCCTGTTTTTTGAATGTATAAATGGTGTTAAACCTGTTTCTGTAAAATGTTTTAGCAAACTATAAATAGTATCAAATCTATCCTTTTCTTTTTCATTCCAAGCTGGATAAGCAAAGTCAATATATTCCTGCAATTTTGCTTCCTCAAGAATATTATTTTCTGAAGAAAATAAACGTTCAAAAACTTCTATGGTTCTTTTAACAAGGCTACTTTCGTAGATATATCGGTCATTCTTTTGAGACTCTTTAAAAATATTTACGGGACAAATACCTTTTTCCCGTTTCCTATTGACCCTGCCAAATCGCTGAATAAGTGCATCAATGGGAGCAGGTTCAGTATAAATAACATCATAATCTATATCAAGACTTACTTCTATAGCCTGTGTTCCAACAAGCAGTTGCACCGGACTGTTTGTATCTTTTTCTCCTTCCCTTAAAATTGTCTCATTATGATTTCTATGTTCGCCGGTAAAAGCACTGTGCAGTAATACTGCCTTGTTAGCTTTATCTTTTAGTTCTTCATAAACGTTCTGTGCCTGTAAAACTGTGTTGCAGACCACCAGCACTTTTTTCCCTGCTTTTAGTTCATTTTCTATTAGGGGTATATTTTCAGAAAGCAAGCCTTCACGAAGAATTACACGATGCCGGTTGAAGTTTTTATAAAGATTTTCATCTGCCACAATATCTGTATGCATTCCTACCCCTGCGTGCAATTCCGCTCTTAAAAAAGTAGGCATTGTCGCGGTCATTACGAAGACCTTACCATTAAGTTTGTTGACGATGAATTCAAGAAATACCTTTATCTGTGCAAATACTTCAGGACTGTAAGCATGAATCTCATCAAAAATAAAGTAGCCGCCTGTCCATTCAAATATTCCCTGTTCAAACCCCTTTAAACCAAATAAGTTTTTTGTCAGTTGGAAAGGCGTTATCACCTTCAGCGGTGTAGCAAGCGTTTTAAATTTTTCCCGGACGTTTTGGATTGCCTCCTTTTTAGAAATACTTGCGTACTGTATGTCCTTATCTAAATAATCATATAAATAGTCCTGCAATTTTCCATGGAGCATTCCTACCTTTGATTTACCCATCCCTGCTTCATCATCTGACAGTCGTTCAAACATTGCATTTATTGACGCTGTAAAAGGAAGTATGTAGTATGCCCTACCCTGTCCAAAGTTTTCAATGTTATTTTTAAGCCAAAGCATAGCGCTTTCTGTTTTGCCTGATCCGGTAGGTGCCGTTAAAATAACATTGCCGAACGTTTCTGAAGCTTTCTTTTGGTGAGAATAGAAATCTTTGTTTTCACTTATCAATGTTTGCCTTTGCTTTTGCAAAAAATTGAATGATTGTTTGTTCAATACTTCTATGTTTCTTAGTCTGGCTGAGCCTAAATGATCGCACTCTTTTAAAGCACCAAAAAGCAAAAGCGTCTCAAACTGTTCCGTTAAAAAATCCTTTGTCTTTTGTGAATAGGATTTATTCAGGTAATTTAAAATGAATGTACCTGGATTTTTTATAGAAATTTTACCCAGATCAATGTTATAGTTCTGTCTAAGGAAAAGTAGAACATTTTCAACGTCAATTTTTTGGAATTCCTTTTCGTATGACAGCAACCCCTCATCACCGAATTCATCTGTAAAGATTTCATCCACATATGCTCCCGCGATATAGTTCTGATGCAGTGTGTTAAAATCTTTATGGTGTCCTGCAACCACAAGATTGATTAAGCTTTTGGTTTTGTCATCCACATTTAAGCCAGTGATAAACGGAAGAGAAAAAAGTTCGTGCCGCTGCCGGTTCCAAACATTTGATTCACCTCTTAAAACTTTTCCAAACTCAACGTGTGCCTTACCTAAGTCATGGGTTATCACAGCCAACCTCAAAACCTCCCAAAAATCAAAATCTGTAATGATTTCCGGGACAGCCTCAAAAGAATGTTTTAGATGCTCAAGAATGATAAGACAATCGTCAATATGTTCTTGAAGTGTTATCCGGGGTTCTGATTTTGCCAGAATTTCCATTCTGCTTAAGTTTAATTAAAAGTCAGTTCGTGCATATAAATGTCAACTTCTTTTTTATTTACGGTATCACGGTATGCCCTCAGCCCGCTTTGTACATTATTTTTAAAGTTAATGACAGAATAGGCCTCAGTTCCAATATTTCTTCGTGGAATGGTATCTGAAAAATATTTAGGTAATGCCTGAATTGCGCCGGGCAAAAAATTATTTTCAAAAGGAATTACCTGTCCACGAATTTTATCTGCATTAGTAATTTGCCCTAAATCTTTTTTTCCAATGTATGCACTCTCTACTGTTGCTAAATCATTCATTCTTCCCAATACCAAAGGGAAGTAAGGATTTTTGAGATAGTTTGCAATCGTTTCGTCAGGAGTATAAATTCGGAGGAAATTATCAAACAGGAACTCTCTTTTGATTACATTGGATTTAGCCGCATTATTGGGTTTGCCTTTGGTTGTATCCATCATATAAATGGTTTCCAAATCCAGTTCCTTTCCCTGAAACTCAAAATAATATCCGATTGTAAGTTCTTTGTGGGCAAGATACTTCCCGGCAGCCGCATTAATAAGGCCCAAGACCGTACTGATGGGCGGTACCTCCAGCGTGGGTTGTATGCCACTAATCAAATTTGGATATCGGAAGCTGGCTGTCCAGCTTCTGATATCAATGGTATAAAATTCCATTATGAAATTTGGTTTTTCAACTGTTCACAATAATTATCAATAGTTTCATTAATTGATCCTAACTGTACTTGAGGATAACCATCTCCTAATGATTTCAACTGCTCAAGCTCTTGCGCATAATCGTCCAGAAATCCACTTCTTCTACCGATAAAAACTTTTCCTACAAATTGTTCTTTATAATCTTTTAGAACTTCTTTTATACCCTCAACATTCAGATAGGCTTTTTCATTACTAATACCTTCGCTGGACACAATATGAGAGAAAGGATGATTGCCCGTATTAGTGGTTGCTAATACGATGAATTTCGGCGTTACATCAGCCATATTATTGGTTTGCATTGCTCCACCAGACAAAGTTTTCAATGCCTTGATGGTGTCTTCAATTCTTTTAATTCTGACTTCTTTCGGCAACCTCACCAGCTTTTGCGCATTCCCTTTGCTATCTTTCACTTTATCATCTTCAATTTCGGTAGCACCATTTTTGAGAGCTTCCTCTTTAAGTTTTTCTGTTAGATTTTTAAACCCTGTTTTGTTGTAGTTGGAGAATGTTCCAGCCTGCTCAAGATCTAGCGAGAACATTCCTTTCATCACGGCACTGTATTCCTCTTTTACATAGGGTACAGAGTCTCCTTCCTGTCTCGCCATGCTAGACCAATTTTCTGCGGTCTGAGTAGAGCCTACCGAAACTATAACAGAATTTTTAAGGGGTGATACACGGGTTACCGTTACATTTTCTGTTTGTTCTTTGCCTTTTTTGTCCAAAATAGGATTGCCCTCTTCATCTACTATTACATCTTTTGCTGCCTTCATATAACCAAAAATGTCATCATCAGCATATTTAATGGGGTCGGCAGCTGTGAATGCGATCTTGTTATCCCTGGTAATTGGAGATAAATCCCAATTAAAATTTTGTTGAAGTGTTTCACGCCACCAATATCTCCAGGCCTGCCCGGAAACGTAAGTATAGGAACGGCCATTTTTATACACTTTTTTAGTGGCAACAGCATTGTCAAAATTACTGCGAGCATTCTTGCCTGCATTATTTAGAGCCACTACGTCCACGTCCAATAGGATAAATCCCTGTGTTTTGAGTTTCATAATTTTATTAATTAAAGTTTGTAGTTTCAATTTCTTCAATTTCTTCCATTTCGGGTATTTCCACCGTCTTGTCAAATTCGTGAAGTTTTTCATAAATAGCTATCAGCAAAACATCCCTTACTTCCCTCCAGTTGCCCCCATCAGGAAAGAGATAATCAGCATAATCAGCCACAGAAATCAAAGGTTCGCTGGCATTATTTTGATAATTTTCACTTACCAGTTTGATAAAAAACTGTCTGAGACCCTGTGGGTTTTTTTCACCGTTTAATCTTTTTATACTTTTCGTAATAAAGTCTGTTGGGCGATCTTGAACAATAAAATCAGCAATCTGCTTGATTTTATCAATGGTTTTTTTTTCCATATTTCTAATGATTGTTTGATATTTTTCTACAATAACAAATGGGAAGGAGTGTTTAGCTGTCCATTTAAGGATATATCCGAGAATTGATTTATCGTATAGAAGGTTTTCCAAAACAGGATTTCTCCAAGTCTGGTACTCCTCAAAACCTATGGCAGACTCCTTTTCTTCCCAAATTTCTTCAGTTTCATTATAACGGGCATTTTTATGCTTACTGTTATGATAATAGCTGCGTATAAATTTATTCCATCCGTCTTTTACAAACAATCTATTACAGAAGGCATAAAACTTAAATATCGGTGCTCCCAAAATATAGAGATTCACCTCCGGGCTGGCTCCGAAGTTAGTAAAATGATAAAGATTTAGCGTAACGTTTGACGCATTAAAAAGAGAATCTTCATCTCCGGATATAAGTAACTTTCTGAGATGTGTGTTTATATAAGTGTGTGCTAATGCAAACAAGGCATTTGCCGGATTATTAAATTCTGATTTGAGTACACCATTGGCAATTCCACTTGTTACAGCTTGTAGATTTTTTTTACAATTTTCTGTGACAAAGAACGCCGTCACCTTCCGATAATTACTAGTAACCATTGCAACTTTATCACTAAGTTGCATCAAGCCGAGTGGCACAAAGAACATGCGGATTAATATTTCTTTCGAAAGAAGTAATCCCGCATCAAAATTGTGATGAAAATTAACAAAAGTACCAGAGCCGGAGAGAATATGGTTATCTCTGCCAGCAGCAAATAATTTTGTTTGGCGTCCGGAAATTCTGCAAAAACCCTCCTGAGAAGGAGCTGTTTCATCTAGAAGGCTTTTGTAAAACTTCACGGTTTCATCAATCTTCCGCTGGCCTTTAAAGGCAGGCTGGGTTATGGTTGAATTGAGAAAAAAGGCGTGCAGTTTCCCGTCCCAGTGGCTCACATAAATTTTAGCGACAGCTTCGATGAGTTCCAAAATGTTTTTTCCATCGTATGGAGGTTGTTCTCGTAAATATTTAATTACTATCCCACCCACGTCGGCAAAAGGGTCTCCGGTGGGATCTATATAAAAGTCAGTCATTGTACTACTTTTTAAATCCATATTTTTTTACTAATAAAGTCTTTGTAATAATTCTCCAATCTTCATCGTCAATAAAATTAATTATTTCATTGAATGTATATGATTGTGACAAGAGTTCTTTTACTTTAAAATCAGCATATTGAACTAAATCGTCCCAATCAAAATAATATCCATCATCCGTAATCATTTGATATTTATTTTACTTTAAGCAAAAGTAGAATAAATATCCCAATTAGGTAAGTTTAATTTTTTTATTATTATAGTCTATTTTTGTTTATAAATTATTAATTTTGTGATCGTGACTTATTAAAAATCGAACCATAAAGGAATTGAAATATTAGATAAGTCTTACAAATAGCTCATTAATATTATATTAGTGAGCTTTTGTATTTATGTATTCAATCATCCCAGTTGTACTATTATAAATCCCCGCACCCGTATTCCACAGCAATTCTACAAACCGTTTTTCACCTGTCACGCGCAACCCAAAGTTCAACCAGCCGCGGATTTTTGTTTCTGCCGGCGTGCCGGCTTTCACGGTGATAAGGCGCGATTTTGGCGGCTTTGGCAAAGCCACAATTTCAACAGACAAGATTTTATCCTCCACGGACTCCTCAAATACCGATTTAATTTTTTCTTTCCAGTTGAATAGCAATATTTTCGCAAAGCGGGGATCGTCAGGAGACAAAAAGGTATAATTGCCCTTCTCATTCTTAATTCCGGCCACCACAGCAGAGGCTGGCTGAAAATAAGCCTGTATAATCTCATTGTCTTTTTTACCAGAAAAGGGGTTCGGCAAGGATTCCACTGAAGCAACGGTAAAGACAGCACAGCTCTTTTTATCGGCAATCTCCAGTGTCTGGCTCAAAAACAACCCCTTTACAAAATTCTGCGAAGCTTCGGGCAGATGGAAGGAGATTTCAAATGAAACTTTAGAATCCTGCATTGTCAGGCTGTCTCCATTGACCTTAAACTTACCCCGCAAATCAGAAAAACAAAAAAGCTTAAATCCTTTGCCATAGCCGGTTTCATGCAGGAATGAAGCATACTCCGCATCGCCTTTGGCAATTATTTTATAGATCGCTGCAGAGAGCGGATATTGATAATTCATTGGAATTGTATGCCTGATGTTGCTGGTTAGCGTAATACCGAATCTCATAGTTTAGTAAATTCCCTTTAAAGTTAAAGATTTATTTTTAATATTTAATTATTTATTATTTTAATTACAGGTTGCAGATTTCTAATTTCAAATTACAGATAGAAATTTAAACTTCCTCTTCATATTCAATTAAATTCTCCTCTCTCCACCACCACTTCATTTCCATTATGAACTATCCATTATAAACTATCCCTTATCAATTAATCTCTCCTCTTCTAAACGAGTTATCCACAAAATCTCCTCTATATTAAGTTTGTATTAATTATCTGTTATCAAGGCATTCTCAAAGTGAGTTGTGGTAATTTTGTAAAAATTTTTAAAATGGGCGTAATCAATACAATCGGAAGGATGTTCACACCGCAAAACACCATGTTCTACGATATGTTCGAAGAAATTTCTGAAACCGTAGAAGAAATGGGCAGACAACTAAAAGAACTGGTTCATTGTCATACACAGGAACAAAAAACAATCATCGCATCTAAAATTGATGACCTGGAACATGAGAATGACAACAGCACACATATGTTGCTGACAGAACTGAGCCGTAATTTTATTACACCTTTCGACAGGGAAGATATTCACGCACTGGCGCTTTCCCTGGACGATATCTGCGATGGCATTTATGCATCCTCTAAAAGAATTCATCTTTACAAAGTAGATACCAGCGATTCCTGTATTATGAAAATGGCAGACCTTATACAGGAAGGTACAGCCGAAGTAGCACGCGCCATCAGGTGTATGCGCAATAAGAAAACAGTGAAGCAAATGACAGAGGCACTCGTGAGGATCAACAGCATAGAAAACCAGGCAGATGATATTTATGACCTTTGCATTGAAGACCTCTTTAATACAGAACAGGATGTAAAAACAGTGATCAAGAAGAGAGAAGTATACCAGATGCTGGAAAAAACAACCGATGAAATGGAAGATGCAGCAAACGCTATTGAATCCATCATCATTAAATACTCGTAAGAAATAATCACTTGTTTTAGTACCTGCTATATACACATTCTATGCTCACTCTACTCATTGTTGTTATTGCTCTTGCATTAATTTTTGACTATATCAATGGCTTCCACGATGCTGCAAACGCTATCGCTACCGTGGTTTCCACCAAAGTGCTTTCGCCCTTCCAGGCTGTTCTTTGGGCTGCTTTTTTTAATTTTGTTGCCTATTTTATCTTTGATCATGGCGTGGCAGAGACCGTTGGAAAAATTGTAAAATCAGATTTTGTAACCTTGTATGTGATACTTGCAGGGTTGATTGCCGCCATTTCCTGGAATCTCCTTACCTGGTGGTTTGGTATTCCCTCTTCCTCATCGCATACGCTTATCGGCGGGTTTGCAGGCGCAGCCGTGGCTCATGCTTACATCAGCCACACAGGAGACGGGCTGGGCATTTCAGAAATCGTGAGCATGGACAAGATCGTGCCCACCGTGATATTTATTGTACTGGCGCCGTTGATGGGTATGATCATGGCATTCATTATCTCTATCTGGTTCCTGAACTCTTTCCGCAAAGGTATTGTTACCAAATTATTATCCTTCGCTATCATTATCGGTTCGGTGCTTTTGTTTTACAACATGATACATGACCCGGTAGTGGATACGGCTAAACATAAAACAGAATATGTAAAAGCTGACCAGGAACTGCAAACTGTAACAGCCAAATACCAGGGCGCTACCAACCTGAACCACGAACAGAAGAAAGAGTTGCACAAAGCCCAGTCTTCTTACATGGTAAAAAAGAAGACTTACGAAAATGCCAACAAGCTGCTGACCAGCAACAAACCCTACGCGCTGAAAGTATTGCTGTTCGGGCACAACATGAAATGGTTCCTTTTATGTTTCATTATTTTTGTAATGGCCATCTTCACGTTATTCCTCAACTCACTCAACTACATGCGGGCAGAAAAGTGGTTTAAGCGCATGCAACTGGTATCTTCCGCGGCCTTCAGCGTTGGCCACGGAGGTAACGATGCACAGAAAGTAATGGGTATTATCATGGCAGCGTTTGTAGCTTTCGACCCTGCGAAGTACAGCCTGGATGGTATGGTAAACTGGGTACCGCTGGCTTGCTATACCGCAATTGCAATAGGTACGCTAAGCGGCGGCTGGAAGATCATTAAAACAATGGGTACCAAGATCACGAAAGTAACACCGTTTGAAGGCGTGGCTGCGGAAACTGCCGGCGCTATTACTCTGTTTCTTACCGAAATGCTCAAGATTCCTGTGAGCACTACGCATACCATTACGGGCTCTATCATTGGTGTAGGCGCTACCAAACGCTTATCTGCCGTGCGATGGGGCGTTACGGTAAGCTTATTGTGGGCATGGGTGCTCACCATTCCTATCAGTGCATTGTTTGGAGCAGTAATTTATGCAATAGTGCAGTTTTTTATCTAAGCTTGCCTGAAAAAATATGCAAAAAAGCCTGCTCCGCCGAATCGCTACGGGCGCCAGAGTAGACACGCGGCATTGCGGCGCTAATTTCAATAATGTTTATTGAGTTGTATGAGCTTTTCTTAAAAGCACATTACGCATGTGTCATTAATTTTACCCATGCTTACTTATAAATTATTATTTTTTGAAATCTGCAGTATGCCTGGTTTTCAGGGTCATCTCAATAAATTTACCTTCTGTCATAAATGTACCTGATGGAATCCTGTCCGGACCTCACTTTCAGCCACTGGCCTATTCTTATCCGGTCCTGGTTTGATATGTTGCCGGAGTGGCTGATAATGGAAAGCCATATTTCCTGTTTTACAGAATCAGCCATCACCGTTACCGGCTGAAAAACAAAGGATCTCACCTGCGGGTATTGTACCTTTAATTCCTTATAGATCTGCCCGGCTGTGGCCTGCAAACTCATGAGGCTGTCGTATTTTGACTTGATGCCCTGCAATTTCAGCATCTGGTCATTCAGCGCAGCGTTGGTTTCATCTTGCATATGGTTGTTGTTTAAATAAGCAAAGCCCTGTTGTATAGCCAGTTTTGTATCGTGCAGCTCATACTTTTTCAGTTGTTGCCTTACGGAATCTATCTGTGCTTCGGATATCAGCTCGCCGCCATAGATCAGGGTCACTTCCTTCTTGTCTGCGTTGATATGCTTTTTTAAGAGATAATCATTGGGGAAATTTGCTTCATGTTCAATAAATCGTTCTACTCTTTCCTCATAACGTGTGGTCTTTACCACATCATAGCCAAAGTATATGCTTGGAATTAATGTAAGTATTACAATGAGTGTTACATACCTGTTCGATCTTTTTTCTTTTCTTTTATCCTGCCAGCTACGCAATGGAAATTTCATGAAACGAACGGTGAGCAAAGTTGCCAGGCCTATAAACACCGTATTGATAAAAAACAGGTAAAGTGCGCCGAAGAAGAAATACCACTGCATGGTTGCCAGGCCATACCCTGCTGTGCAAAGGGGCGGCATCAACGCGGTAGCAATAGCCACGCCCGGGATCACATTGCCTTTCAGCTTGCTGGAAGTAGCAATGATGCCTGCCAGTCCGCCGAAGAAAGCTATCAACACGTCGTATACGGTGGGAGATGTACGTGCCAGCAGTTCTGAATGCGCCTCATCTAAAGGTGTGACCAGAAAATACATCGTTGACGCTACCAGGCCTATAGCGGCAGCTACCACATAGTTGTTAAAAGATCTTTTCAACAGGTCAATATCGTTGATGCCGATAGATAAACCCAGTCCCATGATCGGCCCCATTAAAGGAGAGATAAGCATGGCGCCGATAATTACCGCAGTAGAGTTTACATTTAATCCAACGGATGCTACAATGATGGCAAAGAACAATATCCAGAGATTAGTGCCTTTGAACGGTATTCCTTTTTCTATGTTTTCAAAAATAATGTCATAAGGTTCAAGCTCACTTTTAATATTAAAATGTTTTAAGAACAGGTTCATAGCACTAATTATTTTCAGCAGGCTCCGCCTGAATGTAAATTTGATAAAGCAAAATAATAAAAATACAGCAAGCGCGAAAAAGAGTTCGTACAGGTATTGAAAAACTAATGAGTGTAACCGGCAGTAGCTTTAATTTTCAGCCTGTCAATCGTTTTCGTAAAATCAATTTTATTGCATGGATAAAAATAGATAACTTCGTTTTCAAGTAAATTATAAAAACATCATGAGCAAAATACTTGTAACGGGAGGTTGCGGCTACATAGGATCACACACCATTGTAGACCTGATAGAAAACGGGTTTGAAGTGATTTCCATTGACGATAATTCGCGCTCCAGCACACATTTACTGGAAGGCATTGAAAGGATCACAAAAGTAAAAGTAAAAAATTACCAGGTAGACTTAAAGAAGTTTGAAGACACACACGCTGTATTCCAGGAGAATAATGATATCGAAGGCGTGATACATTTTGCGGCGTATAAAGCCGTGGGCGAGTCTACCGAAAAACCTTTGATGTATTATGAGAACAATCTCTTCGGCCTCATCAATATTTTGAAATGTGTGCATGAGTTCAAAATACCTTATTTTGTATTTTCCTCTTCGTGCACTGTTTACGGTAGCCCTGATTCCATACCGGTTACAGAACAGTCGCCTGTAAAAAAAGCTGAATCGCCCTACGGCGCTACCAAGCAAATGGCAGAGCAGATCATAGAAGACTTTGCCAAGGTGAACGATTCAAATACTATCCTGTTAAGATATTTCAACCCTGTGGGTGCGCACCCGTCCATTGAGATCGGTGAGCTTCCTATTGGCCGGCCTCAAAATCTGGTGCCTGCCATTACACAGACAGCAATTGGTAAACTTCCCGATATGACCGTGCATGGCGATGATTACGACACCAGGGACGGAAGCTGCCTGAGAGATTATATTCACGTGGCCGATATTGCACATGCGCATACCCTTGCGCTGCAATACCTGCAGGGCGAGAACAATAAATCTAAATGCGATATTTTTAACCTGGGCACAGGCAACGGATATACTGTACTGGAAGTCATCAAAGCGTTTGAAGAAGTAAGCGGGCAAAAACTGAACTACAACATCGGGCCGCGCCGCCCCGGCGATATTGTGGCCATCTACGCCAATAACCAGTTTGCGGTAGATAACCTGCAATGGGAAATCAAATACGATCTTAAAGATATGATGCGCACTGCGTGGGAATGGGAGCTTAAATTAAAAGAGCATCCTGAACTGGCTAAGATATAGCAAGAATAATATACACTGTTCAAGAGGCCGGCACACCATTGTGCCAGCCTTTTTCTTTATATCAATGTAGGATTAATTTTTACTGATAAATATTTTATGCTAATTTAGTGAATGGTGGTATTGAAATAATCCATGTATGAAAAAAATATGAGCCTTGCAAAGCCACATATACCATTGCACATTATCCGGCAAATTGAAGCCAATACGGGATTGTTATTCTTAGAAGATCAGCCGGCTAATGAAGTGTGCTATGCCAATGCCCCTGAATTGCGCGATGATTTTAAAACCGGCTTTACGCTGCAGGACGTAATCAGCTATTTCTCGGGTCAAAAATCTGATCACGCAGATGTTGATGCATTGCTCATAAACAACAACCTGGAAACATTGCCTTTGCCAACTGATGCAGAAAACTTCTGGCGAGTAGTGAATAAAGCAAGGCGGCATCAATAGCTTAGCTTCCCAAGGCTTCTATGTATTTTTCTATATACAGGCCTTTATCTTTAGATTTGTATTGCTGTATAAAACGCGGATGTTCCAGCACAACCAGCTCACCAAATAATTTTGCTTCACGGTTAATAGCTTCTAAAAACTGTGCATTCTTTTTTCCTAATATAAATACCCTGTCGGTTTGCAGTCCCAATGCAACATGTTCTCTCAAACAGGCTACCATAAAAGGTTTCACGGCCCGGAACAAATCTTTATCATCATAATAATTTGCATTCAGGAATTTGCCGTTCGCTGTATTTTTTATAATGGCCAGCGGAAAGGGGGAATTGATATAAACGTTGTTGTAAAATGCTGCTGCTCCACCATAAGCTTCGATCATTTCGTAAATAAAAACAGACGATGGCTCATGCGAGTAGCATTTTTCCATTTTTATGCCGCATGCACTTTGCAGTCTTTTTGTATCGGTAAATGGTACGCCTGTAAGCGCTGCGCCGTGCCGGCTGGGGTTAATGCCGACAAGAAACTTCCTCTGGCGGTTATCATTATAAAATTTATAATAGAATTCAGACATTACCTTTATCGTCTCCGGGTTCTGACGAAAAGGATTCAGCACACTGAATGCATCCGGCAGCAGGCCTGTGTAGTGCAGTTGTTTATTAAAGGCAATCACTTTTTCGGCAATAGTACTCAACGGTGTAATTTTTATTAATAATGGAAAACCAATATAATCTAAATTCAACAATTACAACCGTATTAGTGTTGATAAATGGATTCATAAAACCGTTTTATTTTCACGCCAAGCTCATATGGCGGATCGCAAAGGATATAACATGAGGTAGTATTAATAAATTGTTTTTCAACCCTGTCCTGCGAATGGTTTGGAGCGGGGTATATTAAACCAAATGCAGTACATGACACCATTCACCATTTACCATTCACCATTTACCATTTACCATTCACCATTCCCACTCACCTTTCACCAATCAAAAACGGATCATCTTTTACAGACGATCCGATTTTTACCAGAATGTAGATTTTACAATTCATCATCTTCCTCTTCATCCATTTCTTCCTCATCATCTTCCTCATCATCCAAATCTTCATCATCAATGTATATCTCATCCTCTTCTAAATCTTCTTCGATAATGCCTGACTGAGTAGGGTCTACGTCAAGTGCATCATTATCCATTTCAAGTTCTGAATCATTGTTGAGTTCCTGGTCTTGTTGCAGGTCCTCATCATGCTGCCCGTAATGCGGGTCTGTGTTTTGTTGATTGGTTGCCATGTTTTTAATTTTTATTGTGAATTTATAATAAGATAAACTATGCAGGCACTACCGGGTTCTCCTCCCTTTCAAAGAAACGGTGCTGTTTTACCGCTTCAATAAACTCATCGAGGTTATTGCCGGTGACAACACCCGGTGAAGGAACCATATCATGCGGTAATGCAATTTTCAAAAGTTCAACTCCTTCGCTATCAGCGCCTACAGCCTTGCAATGTTTGAAAGCTTCTGCAATAAAGTGTACCGCCTCAGGCCTGGTCATAAGTGTTTGCACACTGCCGCCGCCAGGTACATACACCGCATCAAACACTACAGATGCAGCAGTCAGCAGGCTTTCGCAAACAGGATATTCATCTCCGCCCGCTGTTTTTACAAAACCATGGAAAGGTGCAATGATCTTGACAACTGCATCCAGTTCACACAAGGTTTTTTTGACAACCGTAAACGCTTCATCATTCACGCCGTCAGCCGTTAATATGGCTATACGCCTGGTTTTAATGGTGTCTTTCACAGTGTTTGCCATGCTTAATGGTGCAGATGCATCAATCGGAAGTTCGGCTTTGAAGGAATGATAGTCAGCAGGATTGTCATCCGCCGGAATGCTGTCTGTAATTGGCTGCGGCAGGCGTTGCGGTATTAAACCCAACTTGTTGCCAACAATGTTGGCGAGGTTTTCATCTACCTCAAGCAGCATATTTACTACTCTCTGGCGTATAGGCACAGTCTTTACCTTGCCCAGTTCAAATGCAAAGGCATCCTGCAAATGCCGCTGTTCATGTTGTGTAAGGCTGTTGTAGAAGAGTGTAGGCTGGCTAAAGTGATCAAAGAAACTTTTGCTTCTTCTCCTGATCTTTGATGCATCAATGCGCTCTTCAAAAGATTTAAAGCCTCCCTGAGCAGCCATAGCCTGGAAGGGGCATCCGCCGCCAAGAGTGTTAGGATTATAAGAAGCTTTTCCTTTATTGATCTGCATGCGGTGCATACCATCGCGCTGATTGTTGAAAACTTCCGGGATAGATTTATTGATAGGAATTTCATGGAAATTAGGGCCGCCTAACCTGGATAGCTGCGTATCTGTGTAGGAGAATAAACGTCCCTGCAACAACGGATCATTAGTAAAGTCGATGCCCGGCACTATATGCCCGGGATGAAAAGCCACCTGTTCTGTTTCAGCAAAGAAATTATCAGGGTTTTTATTCAGGGTCATCTTCCCTACAATCCTTACAGGCACTAACTCTTCCGGAATCAATTTAGTCGGGTCTAAAAGATCGAATGGAAATTTATGCTCATCTTCTGCAGGGATGATCTGTACGCCCAAATGCCATTCAGGGAAATGGCCGCATTCAATTGCTTCCCATAAGTCCCGGCGATGAAAGTCGGTATCTTTACCTGCAATGCGCTGGCACTCGTCCCACACGAGGGAATGCACGCCCAGCAAGGGTTTCCAGTGAAATCTTACAAAATGTGCTTCGCCCTGATCGTTGATAAAGCGAAATGAATGTATGCCAAAACCTTCCATCATGCGGTAGCTGCGGGGTATTCCGCGGTCACTCATCAACCACATTACATTGTGCATAGTCTCAGGCATCAGAGAAACAAAATCCCAGAAGGTATCATGCGCCGAAGCTGCCTGTGGAATTTCATTATCAGGCTCAGGCTTTACAGCATGCACCAGGTCGGGAAACTTGATGGCATCCTGTATAAAAAATATAGGCATATTGTTGGCTACGAGATCATAATTACCTTCTTCTGTATAAAATTTTACAGCGAAGCCACGCACGTCGCGCGCCATGTCTGTAGACCCTCTGGATCCCTGCACGGTTGAGAACCTGGCAAACACAGGGGTCCTTATAGTTGTATCGTTCAGAAACTTTGCTTTGGTATATTGGCCCAGAGGTTCAAATAATTCAAATACGCCATGTGCAGCAGACCCGCGCGCATGTACAATTCTCTCTGGAATACGCTCATGGTCGAAGTGGGTGATTTTTTCCCGGAGAATAAAATCTTCCAGCAAAGAAGGGCCGCGGTCTCCGGCTTTTAAAGAATTCTGGTCGTCATTTATTTTTAAGCCCTGGTTGGTATTCATTAACTCGCCTTGGCTATCGCTCGTGAATTTTCCTAATTGTTCTTTTTTGGGATTTGCGCCATTTTCAAATGGTTCTCTTTCATTGATTTTCATCCGTACAATTTTTTAGTTTTTTTATTTGATGCCGGTATTGATCGAAATACTCCGCATAATATATTCCTGTGCAGCAATAAAGTGGTATGCTTCGTTTCATTGATTTAGCTAAACACCTGCAATTAAACAGCGTTTATTTTTTTAGCCTGGAAGCTGTCTGACATAGCCTGTGAGTTAAGTGTAGTATCGGCTATGGTGCTTAGCAGGCAGTCTGCTTTCTTTTCCTCGCCCAGCGTTTTAAGCAACAGGTTAAGCGCCGTTCTTTCATTGAGTGTTTTAGCATAAGCTGCGAGTGTACCGTAGGTAGCCATTTCATAATGTTCTACTTTCTGTGCAGCGCTGATAATCCCTGCATCGCGCACTGCGCCGGCTTCAGTTTCCTGCATGATGGATTCGCCCTCCTTCAAGAGCCCTTCCATAGCATCGCATTTTTTGGCTTCAGCCTTAGATCCGATAGATGCAAATACTTCTTCGAGCCTTGCCACTTGTACTATTGTCTGGTCTAAGTGTTCTTTTATGGCTGTTTTTAACTTGTTGTCGGTTGCATTTTCAAACATTTTCGGCAATGCGTGTACCAGTGCATGTTCTGCCCAGTAGATGTCTTTCAGGCCGTCTTCGAACAAGTCATATAAACTTTTGGCAACATCAGATTTGGCTTGAACTTTCTTAGCCGTGCTTTTTTCAGCAACGTTTTTTTTCTTTTCCATTAAGGTAATTTTTTTAGATGGTGAATAGTGAGTTTATAGTTATTACAAGTTATTGCTTCCATAACTGGATTTACTCAAAGGCAGCTAATATTGTACCAATTAAAAATTATGTATGTGATATGCAGGAATAAGGGTAGTAATGAATTTGCGAAGTGAAAATATTAATGGACAATGGATAATTGAGAATGGATAATTTGCAATCTGTAATCTGTAATTTGCAATCTGCAATCTGTAATTCGCAAGGTAAGATGCGGGTATAAAATGAAAAAAGGGAAACACCTGTCCGAAGTTTCCCTTTTAAAAGTGGAGCTGAGCGGAGTCGAACCGCTGTCCAAACATAGTCGCCATAAGCCTTCTACATGCTTAGTTCTTTATTGATTGTCGGCAAAAGGCAGGAAAAGAACAAACCAATCCCATCGCTTAACCGGATGATCTTAAGCGTTTGTCACGGTGTTCAAACGCAGCATCCTGTATTTGTTTGATAAGTCGGCGGCGGAGCGTGGTAACAGAAAAACCTGCTCAACGCGGCCCTAATGACAACCTAATTCATGATCAGGCAGCCATGGCATAATTATTATTGCCATTTAAAGTTCGAGTATTCATATTTAAGTGCTAATTACACAACGCACTGCATGCTTATACCTATAATTACTTATGCTGTCAAAACCAGTACAGCCCCAAATAATCTTTATCAAAGAACTAAACAGCAAATTTACATGTTTGCTGCTAAATAAATCCAGTTGTTAGATACTAAAATCTATAAACAGTTTAATATTTTACAAATGATTAAGCATCTGTTTTACCGGGGAAAAAAATATTAGCCTAATTTAGTGAAGCCTAACACTTAAAACTATTTATTATGTTACAGAAATTTTCTTACGACCTGTCTGACAGCGACAATATGCAGGAAGCTACAGCTGCCAATAAAAAAAGAGAAGCTGAAATAGCGCGCGTGATTGATGATGCGCTCAGTAAATTTAAAGACGAATTCCAGGCTAAAAACATAACCTATGAAACCAGGTTTTTGCAGGGAGAAGCAGAACTGGAAATTTTCGGGATTGATAAAGACAGCGATCTCGGCTTGCTCGTAGAGAATAGCATTATTGGTATCAGCACCCTTATCGGTGCAAGTGAACATTAACAAAACACTTGATTGCTTTACCTGCAATCAAAAAAAAATGAGAATGGCGGTAAGCCATTCTCTAATTACAAACTCATAAGGATTAATGTTGCATTAACCCTACATGAATCTTGCCCTCATCGGTGAGTGATTTAAAACCGCTCGCGAAGATGGTATTTATACTGCCGCCTTTAAACTCTTTTGCTTCGGATGTACCCAGCAATTCGTTAGTACCGCTTGCCTTAGCTTCAATGATTACAGAAGATGCTGATTTTACGCGCATAAATTCAACGGCTGTTTTGTAGCTTACATCTTTAGCTACTGGTTCTGCCTGCCCTTTAATATAAAAATCCATCTTTTCCACATCGGGCACCATATTGGCAAACCTGATCCTTGCAGAATCTTGTGACACGTTTACAATGCTGTCTTTCAATACTACCAATTCCATCTTACTCAATGTATCAACGAGAACCAGCGAGTAATATTTGCCGGAAACAAACTCCACGTCTTTATTCAAAAACTCTCTGGTGCCTTCTTTATTAGTCACTTTGAATTTATAAGTTCCCGGGGTTGCCAGTAAACGGGTGAACACTTCTTTGTAATCCATTTCCGAAGGGTTTCCGCCCAATGATACCTTCAGGTCTGCGCTCTTGGGAGAGGCATTGACAAGGTTAAACAACGCATTAGGTGGTGGTGGTGGGCCATCTGCAGAGGGCATACAGGAAGTTAATAACAGTCCGCCAAGCAATAAAGAAGATATGGCAGAAAAAAACAATTTTTTCATAACAATCACTTTTTAATTTTAAAAAATATTCTTTGTTCGGTTGTATATACGTACGTTTTTAGCAAAACGTTACAGGAATTTAAAATCTACAGCAATTAAAATAAAAAAACGTGGCTTTATTGTATTAATTTTAGAAACGCTTAGATACACCAGTAATCTTTATTTTAATAATAAAAGGAACAATTAAATAGCTACAACGATGATAGATTAATACCTGAGTCATGCTTTACGCAACTTATATACTCCTATTGTTCTTTAGCCTTTGCACTTACATTGCAGAAGCACAAGACAATCATGCGGTAGCCAGCATAGAACTGGCGCGCGTAAAGTTTTCCCGGTTCAGCGGTGGTATAGTTATGTTCCCGGTATTGATCAATCATCAAAAAGATACGCTTAACTTTATTATGGATACCGGCAGCAGCGGCATGTTCTTAGATTCTGTTACTGCGCTGCGCACCGGAATCACTATGAGCAGGGAAACCCGCAGGGTACGTGGTATCGGCGGTTCGCAACAGGTAGCTTTTTCACCAGATAATATACTTCAGATCAGCGGGTTGTACGTGAGCGGCATTAATTTTCACATCATCAACCTGTCTGTATTGTCATCCATGTATGGTAAAAGGATTGACGGCATTGCTGGCTCTCCCCTGCTGATGCGCTATATTCTAAAGATCAATTATGACCGCAATGAAATGGCTTTCTGGTCTCCGGGTAAAATAAAATATCCTAAAAAAGGAATGCTGCTAAAACCCTATATCGCTACCCTGCCGTACCTCCAGGCTTTTGTGGAAGACGAAAGAGAGGCAACTTTCAACCACCTGGCAGACATTGGCGCAGGCTTAAGCATTTTGTTCTCTGAAAATTATTTACATACCAATCCCTTTATAGCAAAAAACAAACACCGTTTCCTGAAACAGGCAGAAGGACTCGGAGGTAAAATAAATATGCAGCTGACACTGATAAAGAAATTAAAATTAGGTAAATACACTTTTAGAAATGTACCTGTAAATATTTTTAAAGATGAACACAATATTAGCAATTACCCTTCTATGGGCGGCATTATAGGCAATGATATCTACAGGAGGTTCAACTGTATATTTAATTATCCCAGTAAAGAATTTCACTTGCTGCCCAATAAAAATTACACAGACCATTTCGACTATGCTTATTCAGGACTGGAACTTTACTTCGTAGAAGGTAAAGTGGTAGCCGGCGAGATTGCTCCCGGTTCTCCTGCAGAGGAAGCAGGCTTTGCAGCCGGCGATGAAGTGCTGGCAATCAACAGCAAATTTACCAACGACCTTGATGAGCTGAAGAAAGCATTGCAATTTGAAATAGGCCGTACGAAAGTGATTATCCGCCGTAATGGACTGCTCCAGCTGCTGAACCTGAAGACAATTGACATCAGGAAAAAACAGGCAAAACCAAGATCCCCATTATTCAGAAAAAAATCTAATTAATTGCAGTTGATACGTTTATAAAATAAGCCTCCATTATAATTAATGGCAGCAGTGTCGGTGAAATAGCTGGTATCACCTCTTACATTAAAGGCGCCAATACCTTCTGTAATGCCATCGGCGGAAATCTTGAAATACTTTTCACTAACGGAGTTTACCCCTTCTGAATGAAACTCGTACCAGAGATGCATGATATCTCCTGTAATAACACCTTTCAATGCTCCGCGGCTGTCATCTTTTTCAAAATGATCGTAGACCGCAGTGCCCGCAACCAGGTTACTGTCTCTCACGAGGCGGTAGGTGTAAATATCGTCGCCCGAAATATGCTCATAACACATGGTGTCTACACGCGACATGATCTTTTCGCTGGCAGATTGGGCAGCTTTTGCCTGTATCACGGAATCCGTTGTATGCTCCTCGGCTATGAAACTGTTGCACGAAAAGCATACAAACACTAAAAATAAAAATAAGAGATAACGCATAAGAGGTATTTAAGGTTAAGTGATTGCAATATCCAGCACTTCCTGCATTGTCTTTACATAAACAAATTTAATACCTTTTATAAATGCGGGCTCTATTTCCTGCACATCTTTTTCATTAAGATAACATAAAATAATTTCTTTGATGCCCGCACGCTTAGCAGCCAGCACTTTTTCCTTAATGCCTCCCACCGGTAGTACCTGCCCGCGTAGCGTAATCTCTCCTGTCATAGCCAGGTGGGATTTTACCTTCCTGCCGAGGTAAGCCGATGCTATAGCCGTCATCATAGTGATACCTGCACTGGGGCCGTCTTTAGGAACCGCGCCTTCGGGAATGTGGATGTGCACGTTTTTAGTTTCCAAGTCTTCGGCGAGAATACCTATTTTTTCTGCATTCGCTTTAATGTAGGTCAAAGCCGTAGAAGCACTCTCTTTCATTACTTCTCCAAGATTACCGGTAAGCTTCAGCTCGCTTTTGCCTTTGCTCAGCAGCGCCTCGATAAATAGTATATCACCGCCAACATAAGTCCAGGCAAGGCCTACCGCCACACCTGGCATATTGGCATTCCGGTAAATTTCGTTGGTATATCTTTCGTTGCCCAGTATTTCACGGATCATTTCCACAGTAACCACAGGCGGTACTGTTTCTTCGGTAGCATACATTTTAGCTATGTTCCGCATAATGGAAGCAATTTGCCTGTCGAGTTCTCTTACACCACTTTCACGGGTATAACTGGTAATGAGATATTGAACTGCTCTGTCAGGAAATTTGAATTTCAGCTCTTTAAGTCCATGCGCTTCTTTTTGTTTTGGAATAAGGTGGCGCTTGGCAATTTCCAGTTTTTCTTCAATTGCATAGCCGCTCAGGTCTATTATCTCCAGCCGGTCGCGCAGGGCAGGTTGTATATTCTGAAGATTGTTGGCCGTAGCAATGAACAGTACTTTACTAAGATCGTATTCCAGTTCCAGGTAATTGTCGTAAAACTGGCTATTCTGCTCAGGATCAAGCACTTCCAGCATAGCTGAGGAAGGATCTCCGCGAAAATCGCTGCCAACTTTATCTATTTCATCCAGGATAATAACCGGGTTGGAAGTATGCACTTTCTTGATATTCTGCAGTATCCTGCCCGGCATAGCGCCTATGTAAGTCTTCCGGTGCCCGCGGATTTCGCTTTCGTCATGCAGTCCGCCCAGGCTGATGCGCACATACTTCCTGCCTACTGCATGTGCAATACTTTTTCCAAGAGAGGTTTTACCAATTCCGGGAGGGCCCACGAAACAGAGGATCGGAGATTTCATATCGCCTTTCAACTTCAGTACAGCCAGGTATTCCAATATGCGCTCTTTAATTTTTTTCATACCAAAGTGATCATTATCAAGCACTTTCCTGGCATTATTCAAATTATAATTATCCTGTGTATGTTCATCCCAGGGCAGGCTAAGCATAAAGTCAAGATGGTTAAACATCACTGAATAGTCTGGCGTGCCCGGGTGCATTCTCTCCAGCTTGGCTATTTGGAAATTGAAAAGGTCTGCGGCAGTCTGCGGCCATTTTTTAGCTTCGGCCTTCTTGCGCATTTCATTAAGTTCGCGGTCATTATCGCTGCCCAGCTCTTCCTTGATACTTTTCAGCTGCTGTTGCAGGAAATATTCCCGCTGCTGCTTATCAATTTCGCCCTTTGCCTTGTTGGTGACTTTATTTTTCAGCTCAACAAAGTTCAGCTCCTTGTGCAATAGCGCTATGAGTTTAGATACTTTACTTTCTATAGAATTGTACGCTAAAAGGGATTGCTTTTCAGAGAGTTCTGCCGCTATGTTGCTCGAAATAAAATTCAGCAGGAAACTATTATGTTCAATGTTTTGTAATATTACGGCTGCCTCAGGCGGCATGTTTGGTGATAGCTGTATAATCTGGGTAGCCAGGTCTTTGATGCTGCTGATGTGCGCATTAAAGTTTTCATTGTCAGGAAATTCCGGCTCTTCCAACGTTAAAATATTTCCGCGGAAATAAGGCTCTTCCTGCGTAATCTCTTTCAATTCAAATCTTTTCTTTCCCTGGATGATCACCGTGGTGCCACCGTCGGGCATTTTAATCAGCTTCACAATCTTGGCTATGGTGCCTATCTGCGCCAGATCAGCTACGGTGGGCTCTTCAATACCTGCATCTGTTTGTGCAACCACGCCAATCAGTTTATCGTTCCTGTAAGCATCATTTACGGCGTTGATACTTTTTTCCCTGCCAACGGTGATGGGAATTACTACATTCGGAAACAAAACAGTATTGCGTAGCGGCAGGATAATGGCATTATCGGGATAGACTATATTTTTATCATTTTCATCATGCTCGTTCATGGGAATTATCGGCAGAAAATCAGCATCCTCACGTGAATCAAAAAAGAATTTACTCATACAAATATTTTGACTATAAATATACAATATTGTGAAAGAAAGAATGTTCAATTAAAATGCCAAAGCAGTAATGCAGTTTTTTGGCTACAATTTGTCGGAAATAAAAATAAATGAATTGACGATTTGTCCGATTAATCCGGGAACACACGAATAACCTTTACAAACCTCCGGAGATAGTATTCATTCAATGGCGTGATGGTGACACCATTTGCCTTTCCTGAAGATGCATGTATAAAACGAAGTGAGTCTGTGTTTTGCGTAACAATGCCCATATGCCCTACCGACCGGGTAATATATGAGCTGTCTGATTCGGTGCCGGTGAATAAGATCAGGTCGCCCTGCTTTGCTTCGTTCACAGGAACCTCTATGCCTACATGGGTAAAATCAATGGAAGACCTGGGCACAGCAATATGGAAGTTATTGAAAACATACGTTATAAATCCTGAACAATCAAACCCTTGTGCAGGGTCTGCTGAGGCATACCTGTAAGGGACATGTAAAAGCTTTTGGGCAAAGTTCACCAGTTCGGCGGGGCGTACGTTCCTGGTGTCAACAGATGTAGCGGGACTTAAGATGCTGATGTTGGAAGTATCCAGCCGGAAGCTGTCGTTTGGATTGAGCAGGTTAGCGCTGTCGTAAGCAGGCAGTGAATCGATCAATGTTGCGCTGCTGTCTGCATATATTGCAGTGTCATTACCTGACTGTGGAAACATGCCGATGTAGTCGCACGACACGAATGAAAATAATACAAAGCATAAAAACATTTTGGAGCGCATAATAGTTTTAAACAAAATCCGTGCAATAAATGTAAGCTTTAATGCATCTTTTTCAGCCTGTATGCGATCAGAAATTTTATCAATAAAAAACCCGGGCAAATCTGCTTTACCCGGGGACCATAACTTTCTGCACCATGTATGGGAAATATTCTTATCAAGAATGAGCATTTCATCAGATCTTATTTCGTAAATTCTACAACCAGGTCCAGCAGTTTAAACTGGTTAGCTGCGCGGAAATAGTTTTGCTCGGGGTATTCTGTTTTATAATAAATATCATTGTTCAGATAATCTGTAAGGAAACGCAAGGACTGCATGTACACAATAATTTTACCGGCCATATCAATATCCTCTACTTCTTTGGGTGTAAGCTCGTCTTTCATAGCTTGCAGGTAATGCTTTTTAATGCCGTTATAGAAATCTTCACGCAGCTCAATAGCTTCGATATCTTTAGATCCTTCGGGCAGGCTTGGCGTCATGGAGCGGATCATATCTCCCATATCGGAGAAGAAAAATCCGTTCTGTGTAGTGTCAAGGTCTACAGGGCAGATAATTTGTTTGGAATCTTTATCGAATAAAATATTAGCGATCTTACAATCGTGGTGCAGGATGTGCAGGGGATAATTTTCTTTATCGTTGGTGATGGCATTATAATAATCCACCAGGTATTTATAATCGTCTGCCTTGCTGATGAGCGTTGCAGCTTTTTCTTTTCTTTCAGCTGTAGCTGTTTGCAATGAATCCTGGAACTGCTGGTATCTCCATGCCAGATCGTGAAAGCCGGGAAGTACAGCCTGTATTTTGGAAGTATCGAGCCCGGTGAGGTCGTTGGAAAATTTACCGAAGCACTCAGCCACGAGCGATGCCTCCTCTACCGTAGTAGAAGCCAGCGGGCTGTAAGAGTTAGGAATATATTCGAATGCACGCCAAACGCCGCCTTCCTCATCCGTGAACAACAGATCACCATTGACTGTTTTGATCAACTCCGGCAACTTAAAACTTTCTTTATGTAAAAGATGCGCCTGAATAAGCTGGTAATTTTCCTGTATAGCTAAAGGATTTTTAAAAACGTTTGTATTGATCTTTTGCAAAAGGTATTGTTGACCATCCTGGTTGGAGACAATAAACGTAGAATTGATAAGGCCTGTGGTTAACGGTTTCGCTTCTATGATACTGAAGCCAAATGCGTTCTTTACGGATTCGATAATCATGGTATTTGTTTAAGATAAATAAGACAAAGTTATTTGTTTTGTTGGTAGGATAGTAATGATAGTGATTATATTGAAAACGATTGCGGTAAAATATAAAATTAGGAAGTAGAAAATATTTTTTGGTGAAAAATAAAAATCCCCTACATTTGCATTCCCTTAACGGGGTGTAGCGTAGCCCGGTATCGCGCCTGGTTTGGGACCAGGAGGTCGTAGGTTCGAATCCTGCCACCCCGACTTGACGGGACAAAGTAGAGAAATCTATTTTGCCCCGTTTTTTATTTTCAGGCAACTTCTAAAGACCGCCATACATTGGCCGTAATCTACAAAAGAACAT
>NZ_JAOTPL010000009.1:0-129528 GCF_025631005.1 Haoranjiania flava | reverse complement strand
ATGCTTACAGGGGGATGAGTAAATGTAGAAAATACGAGAGGCTGACCTTTGACGGACAGCCTCTTTGCAATAATATTGTAGTATTCAAAAATGTGTCAGGAGCGCGCTTTCTTAATGGCTTCGGTTAGTTGCGGCACAATTTCAAAAAGGTCACCTGTCATTCCGTAATCAGCTACTTTAAAAATCGGCGAATCAGCATCTTTATTAATAGCTGCTATTATTTTACTGCGGTTTACACCACCGATGTGTTGAATGGCGCCTGATATGCCCACAGCAAGGTACAAATTAGGCGCTATCTGCGTACCTGTCTGTCCTACATGTTCGTGGTGCGGCCTCCAGCCATTGTCAGACACAGGGCGGCTACAGGCGGCGGCGGCATCCAGCGCGTTGGCAAGATCAGTGATCAGGTGCCAGTTTTCAGGGCCTTTCAGCCCCATGCCGCCTGCAACAACAATTTCTGCATCAGTAAGTGAAACTTCTTCTGTATTTTTCTTCTTCTCAACAACCTGTATGTGATTGTCCGTGGCAGTTAGAGGTATATCTGTTACCTCAGCATTACCTGTAGTTTCTGTAATATCAAAAATATTCTGGTTGATGCATACGATCTTTACTGCTGAATTGATGCGTATTTTGGCGAATGCTTTTCCGGAGTAAATAGCTTTTTT
Organism: Haoranjiania flava; assembly: GCF_025631005.1. NCBI lineage: Bacteria > Pseudomonadati > Bacteroidota > Chitinophagia > Chitinophagales > Chitinophagaceae > Haoranjiania > Haoranjiania flava. The sequence goes on along the minus strand of NZ_JAOTPL010000009.1, from coordinate 128,863 downwards.
CACCACAAAACCAGCTGCTGTTTCCGGTAGGGCAACCGCACCTGTTACCAGTCCTGCTCTTAGCCTTGCAGCCAGTAGTGGTGCCAGTGTTTTTGCTGTTTGATTAAAGGAGAATACCAATGTATCAGCATTTGAAGAACTTACAACCTGTTCAATGGCTTTTACCAAAGCTGCATCACTTATCGCCTCATCTGGTTTAGCATGATATACTTTTGTGATGCCGTATTTGCCTAATAAAGCAAGCTCTTCAGGAAAACTTCCTGCAAGAAAACCATGTGCTTCTATTTGAGTTTGCCTGGCAAGCGCTGCGCCGTAAGCAAGCGCTTCCAGAGAACCTTTTTTTATTTTTCCTTCTGAATGATCTATATATATCAGTACTGGCATTATAATAGTTTTTATAGATTAAATCATTTTTTTTTCTTTCAGAACAGCAACCAATTCATCAACGCTGTTCAGCATCTGTACACCGGATTTAGGCTGCGGTAATTCATAGGATACTACTTCGGTTAATGTATCAGCCTCAACTGCAGCAACGGTTTTAAGCGGTTTGGTACGTGCAGCCATTATGCCGCGCATATTGGGAATACGTTGAGCTGCCATACCTTTTGTACAGCTGATTACTGCCGGCAATGTGATCTGTTCTTTTTGTTCGCCGCCTTCGGTTTGCCTGGTCACCACAACCTTATCGCCGTTTACTTCCAGGCTTGTGGCCATAGCTGCATATGGCACATCCAGCAATGCTGCTGCAATGCCGCCTACTGCTCCCTGGCTGTAATCAATAGATTCTTTTCCGGTGAGCACCAGGTCAAATTCTTTAGCCACTTCTGCAATTTGTGCTGCAACGAAATAACTGTCTTTGGCTTCAGCATCTACCCGTATAGCTTCATCTGCACCATAAGCCAAAGCCTTGCGCAATATGGCATCAGAGGCGCTACCTCCTACATTTAACACACTTACATGCGTAGCAGCATCTTTTTCTTTTATTTCAATAGCTTTCACCAGCGCGTACCACTCATCATAAGGATTGATCACCCATTGTACGCCATCTTCATTTATCTTATCGTCTTTTAAGCTGATCTTTGTAGTAGTATCAGGCACTTTACTTATTGCAACTAAAATTTTCATCTGTTAATATTTAATTTTTTCTGTTTGCCACATGGAATAACTATCTTTTAGATTCAATACTTATTCCCGGTTGGTATAGATCCCTAATCTTATGGTTATTTCATTTGTGTATTTAATTTTCTGTTTGTCACGTGGAATAACCATCTTTTTAGATTCAATACTCATTGCCGGTTGGTGCAGATGCTCAATCTTTATGGTTATTTTATCCATTATTAACAGTAACGCTATTTCCTCAATAGCCGAACCGTTCAAAAGTAAATAAAGGTTTGCAAAATATCTAAAGAATAATAATAGTTTTACGAACTTGTTATAGATGTGATGGTTTTTACTGATAAAAACAAAAGCTATAGCTGATAATTCTGAATAATTATGCCTGGATTTTAATACGCATAATAAGGCTTAATACATGTAGACATGGATTGCATAGGTCTTCATAATTCCTCATAATACATCAATATCCGCGAAGCAACAGGGCCTTACAGTTATATACAAAAAGGGAAACAAAGTTTTATAAGGTAATAAAGAGTAAGATCTTTTTAAATCTGCCACTGGTCTTTTACCAAAAAATTTAAATTAAAATACCTTATACTTAACTAACTTAGCTATATGCAAATACAGATCAGCAGGCTGGTGCCTGTGCCGCTAAAAGATGTGTTGTTAAAACGCAATTCCGATGTATGGAATAAGGATTTGATTTTTGATCAGCAGCAATGGATAAAGATTAAAGCGCCAAGCGGCACCGGAAAAACCACGCTCATACACCTGATCTATAAATTGCGCCAGGATTATCAGGGACAGATTTCCATAGAAAACAAAGACCTCAGGTCTATTAGCGGGGATGAACTTGCCACATTACGGCAAAGCCGTATCAGCATTATATTCCAGGATTTGCGCTTGTTTGAAAACCTTACAGCCAGAGAGAATATAGAGCTGAACAGGGTATTGCAAACGCCATATTACCCACCTGAAAAAATTGATGCGATGTCGGCAAGGATAAGAATTGCGCACATTCTTGATCAGCGTGCCGGATTGTGCAGTTATGGTGAGCAGCAGAGAATAGCCATCATCCGTGCGCTGATGCAGCCTTTTGAAGTTTTGCTGATGGATGAGCCTTTCAGTCACCTGGATAACGAGAACACAGCCCTTGCAGCCGCCCTGATTGCTGAAGAATGTACAACCAGAGGCGCAGGCTTTGTACTTACAGACCTGGATGAGGACAACAACTTTAACTACACACATTACCTGAATTTATAATGCTGGAGAAACTTTTAAAAAAACTGATCAAGACGGGCTCGGGCCGATGGCGCAAATTAATGGCAGTGACAGGCTTAGGCATTGCCATGCTGTTGATACTGGCTGCGGTGCAGTTGCAGGCAGATTATAATGAGCTGCTGCATGGCAGATCAAACCAGGACAGCATAGCCAATTTCCTGGTGGTCAACAAAGCAGTTACCAGTGCCAACATAGGCAATACACAACTCTCGCAGCAGGAGATCGAAGATCTGCGAAGCAGGCCTTTTATTAAGTCTGTAGGATTGATCACAGCCAGCCGTTTCAGGGTGGCTATCAGCGGCAGCCTGCTGCCATTTTCTACAGACCTGTTTTTCGAAAGTGTGCCAGACGAATTTCTTGACATCAGTGGCCCGGAGTGGCGCTGGGATGAGAACGCACAATTCATCCCGGTTGTAGTTCCTAATTCATTTCTTGATCTTTATAATTTCGGATACGCAGCTTCTGCCGGTTCACCGCAACTCACACAGGAGGTGGTTACACAGATTCCTCTACAGATCACTATTTTTGCGCCTTCAGGGCAAACGCAATACCCCGCAAAGGTAGTAGGCTTCAGCGACAGAATATCTTCTATACTGGTGCCGCAACCATTTATGGAATGGGCCAATGAAAAGTTTGGCAGTGCACAGGCAGCTAATCCCTCGCGTGTGGTGATACGCACAGAAGATCCCGGGAACCCGCAACTGACACAATACCTGGAAAGCAAAGGCTTAAAAACAGACACCGAAAAAACCCGTTTCAGCAAATACCGGCAGGTAGTAAATTTTGTAGTAGGCATTTCCTGGGGTACCGGCCTGGCAATGCTTTTATTTGCTTTACTGATTTTTACCCTATTCATTGAGCTCACTATTATGGCCAGCCGGGAAGAGATAAAATTACTGATCACGCTGGGTTCATCGCCTACGCAACTGAAGAAATTTCTGATGAAAGAGTTTTTCCCCCAGAATATTTTTATCACGTTGGTGATGCTGATTGTGGTGGCTGTGTTCCAATATATCTTATTTGTTTATTTAAAGACACAGCACATGTTTGTGAGCCCGTTGCTTTCTGTCTACACTATCCTCGTAGCGCTGCTTGTGCTGCTGGTGTTGTGGGTTGTAAACCTCCGCACTATACACAAAGTAGCTTCTGCTGCCAGCCTCTGAGCCAAGCTGGCAATTAACCATAAAAAACCCAACAGTTACATTTTTCCAAGAAGATGTTCCAGGCTATGCCTGCTTTTTCTAAAAGTTTTAATTGTATATGTTCTTGCTTCAATCTTTGCTGCACGCTAAATTAATATCAATCATATATGTGCATCCAACAAAAAAGAGGATGTATAAAAAGTAAATGAAGCGTTGAGCATTGCTTAACAAAAACTTTCTCCATCCTCTGCCAAATAAAAGAGGCTGCCCCGGATTTGGAGACAGCCTCTTTTCAGTGTGTTAATTATATTAATAAAACTTAAACCTGTTGTCTTTAATATCAGCGCTTTCAACCAAAGCATTCATAGAACGCTGGAATATTTGCTGTAACCAGGATTGGAACAAGGTCTGCCTGATATTTTCAGCATTTGTACCGGGCACAGCAGATATGCCTTCGCCTTTGATTGCAAAAACACCAATGTTTCCGGCAATAGGCTTGCTGACTTTTCCCTGTATGGTTTTATTGAATGCTGCGCCGGCAACTTTTGGCTCCATGCCTATGCCCGGCACCATTTGCCCGTAGAAAGAAATGCTGTCGGCCCTGGATACCTGCACGCCGGCGGCCTGTGCAATTGCTTCCAGTGTATTGCCTTTGAACTTCGTATCAATGATCATCTTAGCTTTCTTTTCATTTCTAAGGAATGACTCTACATACGGCCTTACGGTAGCTGCAGATGGCAAGCCTTTCTTTGAAACAGCGTTTATGCGAGCCACAACGAACTGGTCGCCGATTTGTACAGGTTCGGAAACGTCGCCAACTTTGCCTTCATATAGCCATCTTACCAGCTGGCGGTCACTGCCCAGGTTTCCTATGCGGTAGTCATTTTGCCTGATACCCTGTACAGGCATTACCGGGAGGTTTTGTTTTCTTGCATTCTCCTCAAATGATTTGGCATCGCGGCTGTTGGCTGCAAAATGATTGGCTGCTGTACTGGCTTCTGAAATGGTTTCTGAGCTTGGAGTCAGCGGCTTTACAATTCTTGCAATTTTATATCCCATAGATGATCCTGATTTGCCGGTGATCTGTGCAAGCAGGAAGCCGTTCTGTATTTTTACAACTTTTGATTCGTTTACATTGCCGGTAAGCAGGAAGTTGCTGAGTTCCGGAGAGCCCATCTGTACCAATTGAGATGAGGTAATATTTTCCAACCTTGAGTTTTCACGGTTATCTGAGTAGCGCGCTACAGCGCTGTCGAAGCTGGTACCTGTTCTCACTAAAGCAAGAGCGGTATCTATGCGCTGCCTGGCAGCAGTATCTGTTCTGAATTGTACGGTCTGTCCCTGTGCGTCAGGGCCGTGTGTGGCTACTATCAGGAACCTTGCATGTACGGTATCTGCTATAGGCGCTGCGCCTACAAGCTTGGCCAAAACAATATTTCCGTTTTCTACAATCGGTCCTACAATGGTGCCAACAGGCTGGGAGATAATCGTGTCTTTCAGGGGATCCTGCAATTCTTTGCTGCTGATATAGCCATCATAGTAAGCCATGTTAGAATTGTTTTGCAGGTCTACAAAAGATTTCAGATCGGTAGCGGATGCAAACTGTTGTTTCAGTTTTTGAGCAGCAGCCAGCTGAGCGGCTGAGTCTGCTGAGCTGGGCCCTGCGTTGAAAGTGACCACAGACATGTCGCGGAAATCTTCTTTTTGCTCAAACTGTTTTTTGTGTTTGTTTACAAAAGCAGTAATGTCTGCATCAGTTACCTGCACGGCGCTGTCGCTGATGGAAGTATACGGTACGTTTACATAAGAAATGGAAGCAACAGCATTGGCATCTGCAACTGATTTTTCAACCAGCCATTTGGGTATGTGGGTAGCTCCAACGATCATGGACTGGTATTTCTGGTTAACGATCTGTTCGCTCAATTGTTGCATGCCCATTTCTATCATCTGCAGTGTTTGCGTTACCTGCGGGTTGTTTTTCTCTTTTCTTACCTGCGCAATAAAATTTCTTGCAGCGTTAGCATCGTATACGCCTGTCTGCGGATCGGTAAATTGCTGGGCCAGGAAGCTTGGCGGCCTCTCGCCAAACATAGCATTGTCCAGGTCTTTACCGGCAAGTGCAATGCCCAGTTTTTCAAACTCCTGGTTCATTACTACATTTCTTACTTCATAATTAAAAACCTCTGCTGACAGGTCTTCCCTTGAAGCCTGCTCTCCCTGCATTTGCTGTATCTGGTTTAGCCGGTTTTCGAATTTCTGCCTGTCGATAGTTTCCCCGTTTACTTTGGCAAGTGTGGAATTATCTGAAAATAATCCGCCTCCTCTGCCACTGCTGAAAGAGTCCATTAAAATAAAAGCAAGCAGCGCTAAGGCAATGGCTATAAAAATAATCCATGCTCCTTTCTCCTGAATTTTCTGAATTAAAGACATATTATATCTGTTATATATTTTTAAGATGGCAAAAATAACGTTTTATATCAACAATTAAATTGATAAAGCTCATAATTATTCAGAGGCGCTTTGGAGAGTTTCGCGGATTAATTTTTAACTGATTCAAATGCCCAATATTATGCCTGAAAAACGATATTGTTGTATAAATAACGTAAATTAGTGGCAGTAAAAACTTTCTTTCATTTTTAAATCTAAAAATTATGGTGCAAGAAGAAATCTCAGAATTGTTATCTGAAAGTCACGCCTGGAAAGATTCCCTGAAAAACTACCGGGAATCCTTTATCCAATCACAAAAGCGCCTGTTAGAAATAGCTGCTGATGTTCCTAAGGAAGCATTAAGCGAGTTAGAACGATTTCAAAATCAGTTCTACATACAACTTTTAAATATCCACGATGCAAGGCGCAACCTCAAGAAACATATTCACAATATGAATGTCTCCGAAGACGCTGATTTTACAGAAGCACATCAAGAACTTAAACAAGCCTATCAAGCACTTGAAGGAACTATAAAAGAACTCAACACTGAGTTTGAAGAATTTTCTAAACATGTAAAAAGCTGATCAAGCTAAGACAACAAACGCAAGAGGGGATGTTTTCATTCCCTCTTGTAGTTTCAGGCATCAGCCTGCCCATCCTTCGCGGTCAAGGCTGCGGTACTGGATGGCTTCTGCCAGGTGTTCCACTTTAATATTTTCAGATCCTTCGAGATCGGCAATGGTACGGCTTACTTTCAATATCCTGTCGTAGGCACGTGCACTGAGATTTAACCGCTCCATCGATTTTTTCAGCAAAGCTTCACCAATCTTGTCGATGGTGCAATACTGGTGCAGCATTTTAGAGGTCATTTGTGCATTGGCATACATGCCTGCAATATCTTTGAAACGTGCTGTCTGTATGCCTCTCGCCGTGATCACCCGGTTGCGGATATGTTCAGAATGCTCACCTTCATTTTTCTGGTTAAGTTCTCCGAAAGGCACAGGCGTTACTTCCACATGCAGGTCTATACGGTCCAGCAGGGGGCCTGATATCTTGTTGAGGTATTTTTGCACGGCCCCGGGCGGGCAGGTGCATTCCTTGTCCGGGTGGTTGTAGAAGCCGCATGGACAGGGGTTCATAGAAGCCAGCAGCATAAAGTTGGCCGGAAAATCCATGGTGACCTTTGCACGCGATATGGAAACTTTTCTTTCTTCCATAGGCTGGCGCATTACTTCCAGCACCGTTCTTTTAAACTCCGGCAATTCATCTAAAAACAATACACCATTGTGGGCTAAGGATATTTCACCCGGCTGCGGGATACCGCCGCCGCCAACAAGCGCCACATCTGATATGGTGTGGTGTGGCGAACGGAACGGACGCCTGCTGACAAGTGTACTGTTTTCCGGCAGCTTGCCCGATACGCTGTGTATCTTGGTTGTCTCCAGTGCTTCCTGCAGGCTAAGCGGCGGCAGTATGGTGGGCAATCTTTTAGCCAGCATGGTTTTGCCGGCGCCGGGCGGGCCTATGAGAATAGCGTTGTGCCCGCCGGCAGCCGCTATCTCCAGCGCGCGTTTAATATTTTCCTGTCCCTTAACGTCGGAGAAATCTATGTCGAAGCTGTATTGTGCATCAAAAAACTCCTGCCGTGTGTTTACTTCTACCGGCTGTAGCGCATTTTCATCCTGGAAGAAATCTACTACTTCATTGATGTGCGAAACGCCGTAAACGCTGAGGTTGTTTACCATACCCGCTTCACGCGCATTCTGCTTAGGCACTAATAAGCCTTTGAAACCTTCTTTTCTTGCCTGTATAGCTATGGGCAATGCACCTTTGATGGGCTGAATGGTACCGTCAAGGCTTAACTCTCCCATCAAAACATATTTGCTGAATCTTTCGGGATTGACAAGCTGCTCTGTTGCACCCAGCACACCAACGGCTATGGGCAGGTCAAAAGCAGAGCCTGTTTTTTTGATGTCTGCCGGCGCCAGGTTTACTACCAGCTTGGTGCGAGGCATGCGGTAACCATTGGTTTTAATGGCGCTTTCAATTCTTTGCAGGCTTTCCTTAACTGCGTTATCCGGCAAGCCCACCATAAAATAATTCTGGCCTTCACTAACGTTTACCTCAATGGTAATGGTGATAGCTTCCACCCCGTAGACTGCACTGCCAAAGGTTTTTACAAGCATCTGGTAAAAGAGATTTTAATAAATATAAAAATAAGCAATATTTATTAAAATCAGGAGACATAACCTCTTATATTCAAATATTCGCGGATTGGCTTGATATTATTCAGTGAGATTATTATGTAAAACAAGGGGGCTACAATAGATCAGGAAGAAGTTTGCCAGCTGTACTCCAGTTCCTGTTGCATTCCTTCAATCCATATTTTTTACGAATCCCGGGTTGGCAAATTTTTTTTAGATCAAAGTAAAATCCTTTAGATATAGCAGCGTGGCAATTTTCTTTATTCTCAATAAAAATGCGCATCCTGACTGTTGAGCCTGTAATAGCCGAACCAGAAGTTATTACTTTCAGTTTCCATGTTTTCCCGTCGCAGGCTGATGATTCAAGAATCATCATTTGCAGGCAGTCGCCTTTTATTATAGCTTCTGCAAAGCGCGCTGGTTTATAGGTATCTGCCAAGGGTAATGTTGCCAACTCCATTTCTGGGCCTGTGCATGTTTGTGATTCTACAGGTTTTTTTTTGCTGCAAGCAGCTATAACCAGCACGTGACCAATTTTTAGATTCAATACTCATTCCCGGTTGGTATAGATTCCTAGTCTTTATGGTTATTTCATAAAGTAATACGGATTTTAAATGATCTATTTACACATATGCGAAATGTATATTGTTTGTTACACTTGCATCAAGATATATATTTTATTCTTCTAATCATATAATTCTCTAAATCTTTATCTTTGCGCCACATGAAAAATATCAGGAACTTTTGCATTATTGCACATATAGATCACGGCAAGAGCACGCTGGCAGACAGATTGTTGGAGCATACAAAGACCATCGGCGAAAGAGATATGATGAACCAGGTGTTGGACGATATGGACCTGGAACGTGAGAAAGGCATTACCATAAAAAGTAAAGCCATCAAAATGGAATATGAACTCAACGGTGAAAAATATATATTTAACCTGATTGATACGCCCGGCCACGTAGACTTCAGCTATGAAGTAAGCCGTGCACTTGCTGCCTGCGAAGGCGCCCTGCTGTTGGTAGATGCTACCCAGGGCATACAGGCACAGACAATTTCCAATCTTTACCTGGCATTGGATAATGATCTTGAGATCATACCCGTGATCAATAAAATAGATATGGACGGCGCCATGATCCCGGAAGTAAAAGACCAGATCATAGACCTGATAGGCGTTAAAGAAGAAGATATTCTCCTGGCAAGCGGCAAGTCGGGCATTGGTATTGAAGAGATTTTAGAGGCAGTGGTAAAAAGAGTGCCTGCTCCCACAGGAGACAGCGAAGCGCCACTGCAGGCATTGATATTTGATAGTGTTTTCAATAGCTTCAGGGGAATAATTGCTTACTTCCGCATATACAACGGTACTATAAAAACCGGCGATAAGATCCGTTTTATCAATACCGGTGAAGAATATGATGCAGACGAAGTAGGCGTGCTGAAGCTGGGCATGCAACCTGCCAAAGAAGTACAGGCGGGCGATGTGGGCTATGTGATCACAGGGATCAAAAATGCAAAAGAGGTGAAAGTAGGCGATACTATTACACTTGCGCAGAAACCAGGCGTTTCCATCAAAGGTTTTGAAGAAGTAAAGCCGATGGTTTTTGCGGGCATATTTCCCGTAGTGACCGAGGATTTTGAGGAGTTGCGCGATTGCATGGATAAGCTGCAACTGAATGATGCATCACTTACATTTGAGCTGGAAACCTCACAGGCATTGGGCTTTGGCTTCCGCTGCGGCTTCCTGGGGTTGCTGCACATGGAGATCATCCAGGAGCGTCTGGAGCGTGAGTTTAACCAAACGGTGATCACTACTGTACCCAACGTAAGCTTTCACGCGTTTACCACGCGCGATGAAGCTATCATTGTAAACAACCCAGGGCAGATGCCTGACACAACTAAGCTAAGCCGTATAGAAGAGCCTTTTATCCGTGCGCAGATCATTACCCATACAGATTATGTAGGAAATATTATGACGCTTTGCCTGGGCAAAAGAGGTTTTTTGATGAACCAGCATTACCTTACCCCAACCCGTGTGGAGCTTACGTTTGAGATGCCTTTGACGGAAATAGTTTTTGATTTTTACGACAAGCTTAAGAGCCAGACCCGCGGCTACGCTTCATTTGATTATACACCCATAGATTACCGTGAAAGCGATATTGTGAAAATGGATATTTTGCTGAATGGCGAAAAAGTAGATGCGCTGAGTTCACTGATACACCGCAGCCGCTCTCACGACTTTGGTAAAAAATTGTGTGAAAAGCTGAAAGAGCTTTTGCCGCGCCAGCAATTCCAGATAGCCATACAGGCTGCTATCGGCGCTAAGATTGTGGCCCGTGAAAATATCAGCGCCATGCGCAAAGACGTGACTGCCAAATGTTACGGCGGCGATATTTCGCGTAAACGTAAATTGCTGGAAAAGCAAAAAGAAGGTAAAAAGCGCATGCGCCAGATCGGCAACGTAGAAGTGCCGCAGGAGGCATTCTTAGCCGTACTGAAACTGGATGATTAAGCGGGAGATTTTAGCTGCTGTGTCGTGTTTTTTCGCTTATTGTATAAGAAAATTTTTTTAAACCACCAGGTAGGTGCGCAAGGATTGTCAATACTCTCAGTGACCTTGGTTATTTGTTAGTAATAACTAAGGCATTTCATTATTTATGTGTTTGTTGCCTGAACGGAATTTTTAAACCACAAGGCCTAACCTCACTTTACTCCACTCTCCACCCTCCAATCTCCATTTTCCACTTTCCACCCTCCACTCTCCATTTTCCACTTTCCATTACTTACTAATCTCCTTCTTCATTAAACAATATATTTTCAATACTGTCTTCCAGGCTGCTTTCATTGAGCTCGGTTTCTATCTGTTGTTGCATTTCGGGTGCGGGCAACTGCTGCACTTTTCGCAACTGCCTTTCTATAGCGCGACTACGCACACCGGCCTGGTCTATAGTGTTGGTAGCTTCCTGCAGTTTTCGTTTTGTTTTTTCCAGCACAGTGCCAAACTTGCCGAATTCCGTTTTCACCACGCCTAAAATATCCCACACCTCGCTGCTCCTTTTTTCTATGGCCAGCGTTCTGAAGCCCATCTGTAAACTGCTTAGCAGCGCGCTCAATGTGGTTGGCCCGGTGATGGTGATCTTATAATCTTTCTGTACCTGTTCAAAGAGGCCCGGTGTCCGCAATACCTCAGCGTATAAGCTTTCAAAGGGCAGGAACATAATGCCGTATTCGGTGGTGTTCGGCGGGTCTATATATTTTTCTTTGATGTCGCGTGCATTTTTTAGGATAGACAGTTTAAATGATCTCTTCAGATCATTGATCCTGTTTACATCTGCATCGTCGTAAGCATCTACCAGCGCTTCATAGTCTTCCTTCGGGAATTTAGAGTCTATAGGCAGCCATAAAGTTTTCTCTTCATAGTTGTTGTTGGGAAGCTTTATTGCAAACTCAACAATGGCCCCGCTTCCGGCTTTTGTCTTTACATTTCTTTCGTATTGTTCATTGGTGAGCAGGTCTTCCAGGATATTGGCAAGCTGGTACTCGCCAAGGATGCCACGGGATTTTACATTGCTCATTACTTTTTTTATGTCGCCCACACTGCTGGCCAGGGTCTGCATTTCTCCCAGTCCTTTGTGCACCAGTTCCAATCTTTCACTGATGATCTTAAAAGAATCTGTAAACCGTTTTTCCAGTGTGGTTTGCAGTTTTTCATCAACCGTATTGCGCATCTCATCCAGCTTTTTGGCATTATCTTCCTGCAATATGCGCAGTTTATTTTCTACGGTCTCACGGATTTTTTCCAGCTTGGCTTCCGTTTCATTTTTTATTTGTTCCTGTTTAATGAGCAGGTCATTGAATTTTACACGCTGCAGTTCATTAAAATCTTTTACGTTGGCTGTGAACTGCGCTTCAAAAGATTTTAAGCCTGCCACCAGTTCCGTCCTGTTAGCTTTTGTGTCGCCGGTAAGTTTTTCTGAAAAGTCTCTGAGCGATGCATTAAGTTCCTGTCTTGCCTCCCGGGTGCTTTTCAGTATCTCCTGCCTGTTGCCGGAGAATTCTGACCTGATTAGCGGATCTATTTTTGATACGTCAGCATAGGTTCGGATCATTTCTGCTTTCAGCGCATCTGTATTGCTGCCCGGCTGCCGCAGCAATGTAAGCAGTATGTTTGCTGCCAGCATCAGCAGCGCTATAATCAATAGTATTTCGGTTAATGTCATAGTGAGTGGATGATGTACGAAATTATGGATTTTGACAACATTGCTCCTGCTTCAGGGTCATAAATGTTGCTTTATTAATTTATATAGTTTATCATTATCGGAAGGGAAAGGAGCGATGTCGTCAATAATAGCGCCCTTATCATCGTAGAGGATAAACCTTGGTATGTTTTTTATATCAAGCTGTTTTTTAAACCTGGCGTGGTTTGATAGCCTGAAATGAACAGCCTGATTATTTCCATAGTTTACTACAGATTTTTTCCAGGAGGAGGCTGTCTTATCAGTAGATAAATGCAGGAATTTTATTTTTTCATTTTTGAGTGTCTCCTTAAGTGTGTCAAGATATTTATTCTCCTGAAGGCAAGGGGCGCACCAGCTTGCCCACACATCTACCAGCAAAAGGGTTCCCTGGTAGCCTTTCAAAACATTATTGAAGTTGTGTTCATTTTCATTAATGTCATACAAGATATCATTAGCTAATGCACCTGTCTTATACGCATAATATTTTCTTTGGAGATTTTTCCTGATAAATTTATTTTTAATTTTAGATAAATACCTGTGACGGTTCTGTTCAAGATATTTTGAATCTCTTTCAATCAATCTATTTATTGAGAAACCAATAAGGTAATCTTTCGCTGCACCATAAAAATAATTTGTAACCATATCAAGTTGCTCTATTATCACTTCTTCTGTTTGCAGGTTACTAAAATCGGGGTTGTTATTCCTATTATAAAAAAGTCCATGTGTGAGAATATCTTCTAACGTAGACCTGTTGTAGAAAACTTCTTCATCAGTCATGGTGTTGATTCTTTTATTTATGAAATTTCGGATCATTTGTTCATAGATATTATGTATTACCAGTGCTTCCCTGTTAGAACCCAACCAATAATATTCACCAGAGAAATCAGATAAAAATTTATTCTTAGCTGTTTGCAAAAATGCCGTAGAGGGCTTTATAACATTACTCAGGCTGTCAAATACGCTTTGCTTATAGCTATTTAATTCTTCAGCGGATTGTAGCACTTTTGCATACATCTGGCGTATTTGTTCAGCAGACATTGAGGTGTCAATGTACGTCCTTGATACAGCCATTCTCTTATTGGTTTTTTCCCTGGTAATCAATAAGAAATTATCCTGAAAGTTTGTTTCTGTAAAGGCTGCCTTATTCTTTCCGGTAATATATATGTCTCCGGTTTCGCTATTCATTTTTATAAGATATGAATTGCGCGGTGAAAGCATATATGCATAAGGGTCAAGATGGAGAAATACCGGGTTTTCAATATAGATCTTGGTTTGCTTTGTTTTACTTACAGGAATTGTAGCATAGTTGTGCGTTCTGCTATCATAGTACTGAAAATCAAGCAATGGTGCTTTACCACCCCAGAATGCACTCGGTGCAAAAACAGAAGAATCGAAAGCTATGTATACAGCATGCTTTTCATTTTGTATATTTTTTGACTGGTAGAAAATATTCTTCGGTTTGCACCCTGTTACAACTATGGTGATTATTGTGAGCAGGCATATGATCTTGTACATAGGAGCATATTTGTCCAAATATAATCAAATAATACGCACAGGCAATACAACTGCCAATTTTACCAACTAATAAAATTTCAGTAGGTTTGCGCAAACTAAAAACTATACTTATGGAAACAGGCTTATTACATTTACACAACATTCTTCGCTGGGTAATTTTTATTTTATTGTTGATAGGCATTTTTAAAAACTATGCCGACGCCAATAAACCATTTACCAAAGCACATAAAAATATTGGTTTATTTACCATGATCGCAGCACACCTTACCTTGCTGATAGGCCTGTACCAGGTGATACTGGGCAACCGTTTTTCCTGGACCAATGTACCAGCAGGTGAAAGCGTAATGAAAAATTCCACGCTGCGCTTCTTCCTTGTGGAGCATCCGCTTGCCATGATCATTGCCATTGTGCTTATTACCATCGGCTATGGTGTGTATAAAAAAAATATTTCCGATACCCAAAAGCATAAAAAAGCAGCGCTGATGTTTTTGCTGGCGCTGGTATTGATACTGGCTGTTGTTCCCTGGCCCTTCAGAGCCGACGGGATCGCGCGGCCTTTATTCCCGGGCATGTAGGAAAAATTTGAAAAAAGGTTTCAAGATGGTTTTGGAACCTTTTTTGTTTAATTAAATGAAAGAATGTTATGGATTTTAAAGATCTCAGGATAGTATTTTTAGGGACGCCCGAATTTGCGGTGGCCTCACTGAAAGCATTGGTAAATGCAGGAGCCAATATTGTGGGTGTAGTTACTGCGCCCGATAAGCCTGCCGGCAGAGGCATGAAGCTTACAGCCAGCGCTGTGAAAAAGTATGCATCAGAAAAAAACATACCGCTATTGCAGCCCGAAAAGCTCCGCGACCCGGGTTTTCTTGAAATGTTGCAAGACCTGAATGCCGACCTGCAGATCGTGGTTGCTTTCCGCATGCTGCCGAAAGCTGTGTGGAACATGCCACGCCTGGGCACAGTGAATTTACATGCTTCTTTACTGCCGCAATACCGGGGTGCAGCGCCCATCAACTGGGCCATAATCAACGGCGAAACAGAGACAGGACTCACCACATTTAAACTCAGGCATGAGATTGATACGGGCAATATTTTATTACAGGAAAAAGTAGCTGTTTTGCCGGAAGACAATGCAGGCACATTGCACGATAAAATGAAAGACATCGGCGGCAGGCTGGTTGTAAAAACCGTAGAAGCAATAGCTGCAGGCAATATCGTGGAATCTGTGCAAACTATGGAAGGCAGGCAGTTAAAAACCGCACCTAAGCTTTACAAAGAGACCTGTAAAATAAACTTTGAAGATACCGCGGCATCTATACATAACCTGGTTCGTGGTTTATCGCCCTTTCCGGCAGCGTTTACCTATTTGCAGGAAAAATTAGTAAAAATATATGTATCAGTACCGGAAACAGAAGCACACAACCACACGCCCGGCGAATTTTTTACAGACGGGAAAACTTACCTGAAATTTGCCTGCAGGGATGGTTTTCTGAATGTAAAGGAATTGCAGCTCGAAGGGAAGAAACGCATGCAGGTAGCTGACTTCCTGAGAGGGCACAGGTTCGACAGTTTGTACGATTAAATTTTTATGCAATGATGAACTTTATACCCATATTCCCGCTGTCCGTAGCTCCGTATCCCGGAAAGGTTATGGCTTTAAATATTTTTGAAGACCGTTACAAGCAATTGATCAATGATTGTATTTCTACTAAAAAGCCATTCGGCATCCCTATGATCGCCAAAGGCAACCTGGAAAATATCGGTATGCTTGTGTCCATCAGTCAGATAAGAAATGTATTTGAAGACGGCAGGATGCAGATAAGTGTGCGTGGCGAAAAGATTTTTCATACTTTGGAAATAATAGAAGCCATGCCCGATAAGCTGTACCAGGGCGCAATTGTAAAATATCCGCACAACGACCGCCGGCCGCAGCCTGCATTGTTTAACAGCACTAATATTTTATTACAGCGGTTATTTGACCTGTCCAATATGGCTTATCCCGTAGAGGGAAATTCTGATTCTTCGCTCAGCTACGACATTGCTGATTTTGCAGGCTTTACCTTAGACCAGAAGATAGCGTTCATGTCGCTTTTGAAAGAAGATCAGCGCCTGGAGTATATTCGCCAGCACCTGATGAAGGTAGTGCCGCTTATAGAAAACTCTGTAATCATCAGTGATGTTATGAAACAAAAAGGTTTCAGCCTCGACAATTTTTCACTCAATTAATTTACAAACATCGTTTTTTTATATAGCCATTTTAGTTATATTTTTGCGGGTAAATTTTACTAACTATGGCAGATATTTTTGAGAGGCTCGTAAAGAATTATGGACCTATAGGAGAACACAGAGACAGATCGCACGGTTATTTTTCATTTCCAAGATTAGAAGGAGAGATTTCAAGCAATATGAAATTCAATGGTAAGGAAATGATCGTATGGAGCCTGAACAACTACTTAGGCCTGGCAAACCACCCGGAAGTAAGAGCAACAGACACACAGGCCACTGCAGACTGGGGACTGGCCTACCCGATGGGCGCAAGAATGATGAGTGGCAATACAACCATCCACGAAGAACTCGAAAGAAGACTTGCTGCATTTGAAAATAAAGAAGACGCAATTTTACTTAACTACGGATATCAGGGCATGACCAGCCTGATTGATGCTGTGTGCGGCAGGCACGATATTATTGTGTATGATGCTGAATGCCATGCCTGCATCATAGACGGTATGCGCATGCAGTTGGGGCACAAATTTGTATTCAAGCACAATGATATGGATGATTTTGAAAAGCAGATGGTACGTGCTACTGCTTTGATGGAAAAGCAGGGGCAGGGAGGCATACTGGTAATCTCAGAAGGGATTTTCGGCATGGCAGGCGACCAGGGAAGGCTTAAAGAAATCGTTGCGTTAAAACAAAAATATGAATTCCGTTTGCTGGTAGACGACGCGCATGGCTTCGGCACGCTCGGTAAAACCGGCGCAGGCGCAGGAGAGGAGCAGGGTTGCCAGGACGGCATAGATCTTTATTTCTCAACATTTGCAAAGTCAATGGCTTCCATAGGCGCCTTTGTGGCCGGCGATAAAACCATCATAGACTATATCCGTTACAATATCCGCTCACAGATCTTTGCCAAATCATTGCCTATGGCGATTGTAGTAGGTAACCTGAAAAGGCTGGAGATGTTGCAGACTATGCCCGAATTGAAAGAGAAACTCTGGCAAAATGCCATTAAATTGCAGGAAGGCCTTAAAGCGCGCGGCTTCGACATTGGCAATACCAACACGGCTGTAACGCCGGTGTACATGAAAGGCGGCCTGGAAGAGGCAACCGCCATGTGCATGGACCTTCGCGAAAACTTTAACGTGTTTGCCTCTATTGTGGTTTACCCCGTGATCCCCAAAGGCCATATCATTTACCGCCTGATACCTTCTGCTGTGCACACAGATGAAGATATTGAAACTACGTTACATGCATTTGAGGTCACCAAAAAGAAACTGGATGCAGGCGAATACAAGGTAGACCAGATACCCGATATGCACATTGCCAAAAGCGATGTATAATTTATAACTATAATTCTGTAAGCCTGCTGTGTAAGACGGCAGGCTCTTTAATTTTCTCATTTAACAGGCAATCTGTTATTTTTCAATCTTCAAAAAATTAAGATGAACCTGGAATGGTTTCTACAATATCACCCTGTACTGCTGGCGCTGTTTGCTACGTTATTCACGTGGTTTGTAACTGCTTTAGGCGCGTCAATGGTATTTTTTTTTAAATCCATCAACCGGAAAGTGCTCAACGCCATGCTGGGCTTTGCTGCGGGCGTAATGATCGCAGCCAGTTTCTGGTCTTTGCTCAATCCTGCCATTAAAATGGCTGAAGAGTCCGGCACTACATCCTGGGTGCCTGCCGTGGTGGGTTTCCTGCTGGGCGGTGCATTTTTATTTGGTATAGATAAAATTCTGCCTCATTTGCACCTCAACCGGAGCATAGATAAAGCCGAAGGCGTAAAAACTTCCTGGGAAAGAAGCGTGCTGCTGGTGCTGGCAATTACCCTGCACAACATTCCCGAAGGGCTGGCCGTAGGAGTAGCCTTTGGTTCATTGGCTAACAACCCGGATACGGGTGTGCTGGCGGGCGCTATAGCGCTGGCTATCGGCATTGGATTGCAGAACTTTCCGGAAGGAGCCGCTGTGTCTATTCCGTTGAGGAGAGAAGGCATACGGCGCTGGAAGGCCTTTAAATACGGGCAACTTTCCGGAGCGGTAGAGCCGCTTGCAGGTGTTGCAGGCGCATACCTGGTTACAACAATGGAACCCTTATTGCCTTACGCACTTTCGTTTGCTGCGGGCGCTATGATATTTGTAGTGGTGGAAGAACTGATACCGGAATCGCAAAGCGGTAATGAAACCGACCTGTCTACCATTGGCGCTATGATTGGTTTTGCTACCATGATGCTGCTCGATATATCTTTAGGCTGATGTTGCGCCTGCGGATACATAGTCAGGCTAAAAGAATAACCAGGCTTATTATCAGTTTTTCGGGTCAGCAACTTTAAAGCCGTTGTCTTTTGCAAACTTTTGCTGTGCGGTTACAATGTCTTGTACAAGCTTTTCTTTGTCTGCCACGGTTTGCAATAATTTTTCTGCTTCAACCCTGTAGGCTGCCGTGTCTGTCTGTGCACTTACTTTAGAATAGCCGGTATACACAGCCTTCAGGCCTTCAAAATACTTCAGGCTTTCCTGTTTAAATTCAGCGCCGCCTTTGATGCCTCCAGGCAGGCTCATGCCCTGGATTGTATCAATAGATCTTTGTACTTCAGCTGCCATGTTATCGCTTACGATCCTGGCGCTATCGTTATTGCCTGTTTCAAAAAGATGGCCAAGTGTGGCTTCGGCGGTTTCTATCTTTGGTATCAGGCGCTGCTCCTGTTGAGTTATAGTTTCACTGAATTCAAATGCCTTTTTAGAATTATCGGCACAGGAGATTAAAAAAATGCTCAGCAATAAAGCTGCGAATGGAAGAATACGTTGCATGTGTATATTTTATTTTCTGATGGATTGCGATAGTTGCCGGGAAAATCGCCATAATATTTATGGCGATTTTATGTGTATATTATTTATTTTTTCAGTTGCCACATCGAATAACCATTTTTAGATTCCATACTCATTCCCGGTTGGTATAGATTCCTGATCTTTATGGCTATTTCATGTGTATATTTTAATTGCTTTTCAGTTGTCATATGGAATAGCCTTTATTCATTCGCGGTTGGTATGCAACTTTGCTTATGGCTATTTTATGCTACAAGTTTTACTTAGCTTTAATTTATCAAAAGTAATAAACTTTATTATAATATATAAATTTTCCAGATGAAGAATTATGATCCTGCACAGATGAAGTTTTATGAACTGATTTTTTATAATTGAATAGTATCGTTTTTTTTGATCAACTCTAAAACTCAGCACAGATTGTGTTAACTTCGCTGCCACATGAATATTTCCCCGTTCATAGCAAGGCGCATTGTATTTAACCGGCAAAAATCTTTTTCAAGGTTTATCATCAGGCTGGCTACTACTGCCACAGCCATCAGCGTAGCTGCCATGATCCTTACCTTAGCGTTTGTTAATGGTTTCCAGGATGCCATCAGCCAAAAGATATTCAGCTTCTGGGGCCATGTACGTGTACAGCAATACGAAGCGGGCATGGGAGAAGGTGATGAGCAGCCGCTGTACAGCAACAGCGAAGTGGTTGACATTATTAAAAAAATCCCCGGCGTAAATACGGTGCAGGGCTATGCTACCAAATATGCTGTAATGGAGAATAATAAGGATATTGAGGGTGTATTGATTAAAGGTGTGGATGCGCAATATAATTTTTCCAAAATAGCGCCGTTCCTGAAACACGGCAGGTGGATTAGTTTTACAGAGGATGCCTATAGCCGCGAAATTGTCATATCGCAGCAGAATGCCGATGCACTCAAACTCAAACTGAACGACGAGGCCTCTTTTTATTTTATTTCCAGTGCAGAGAACAGGGCAAACCTCAGGAAGCTTAAGGTAGTCGGGATCTATAAAACCGGTATTGAAGAATACGACAAGTTGTACGCCATCGGCGATATGCGCCTGATCAGGCGTATGAATGATTGGGACAGCACGCAGATCGGTGGGTACGAGGTATTCCTGAACGATTATAAAAACATGGATTCGGTGAATTATGCCCTGTACGGCGTATTGCCCGAACGCTGGACAAGCCGCACCATTAAAGACGTGTATCCCAATATTTTCG
The DNA here is from genome assembly GCF_025631005.1 of Haoranjiania flava. Classification (NCBI taxonomy): domain Bacteria; kingdom Pseudomonadati; phylum Bacteroidota; class Chitinophagia; order Chitinophagales; family Chitinophagaceae; genus Haoranjiania; species Haoranjiania flava. The sequence continues at coordinate 108,655 of NZ_JAOTPL010000009.1, read as the reverse complement.
ACTGGCTCAACGTGCAGGATGTAAACCGCAACGTGATCTTCATCATCATGTCTGTAGTTGCCGTTATCAATCTCATTACCTGCCTGCTGATACTGGTGCTGGAGAGAACCCGTATGACGGGCATTTTAAAAGCGCTGGGCAGCACCGACTGGACCATTCAGAAAATATTTCTCAACCAGGCTTCCGTGATAGCTTTGCGGGGCGTAGTATATGGTGTGGTTGCAGGCCTGGGGATTGCATTGCTGCAGAAATATACAGGCTTCATCAAGCTGGACGAGGCGGCTTACTATGTTTCAGAAGCGCCCGTAACTATTGTGTGGTGGCATACAGTACTGGTAGCGGCGGCTACTATCATTGTTTGTTATCTTTCGCTTTTGTTGCCTACATTTCTTGTGAAAAAAGTAGACCCGGTAAAAGCTATTCGTTTTAATTAAAAAAAATATTTTCATTCATGCGTCAAAAACCCATTCATCCGGCATTGCAGGAATATTTAGACGGGAAAGTTTTATTGATCAATAAGCCGCTGAAATGGACATCGTTCGATGCTGTAAAAAAAGTGCGCATTCTTACCGGTGTTTCCAAAGTAGGCCATGCAGGCACGCTCGATCCGCTGGCAACAGGATTGCTGATCATCTGTACAGGCAAATTTACCAAGAACATCAACGATTATATGGCGCAGGAAAAAGAGTATACCGGCACGTTTACGCTGGGAGCCACCACACCAACCTTTGACCTGGAAAGTACACCCACTAATTTTAAAGATATTTCTTTCCTGAGGCAACAAACCCTCAGGGACGCTACCGCAGATTTTACAGGCAATATCCTGCAAATGCCGCCCATGCATTCTGCTATTAAGAAAGATGGTAAACCGCTTTACCTTTCTGCACGCAAGGGTGTGGAAGTAGAGATAGAACCACGGCCTGTGACCATTTCAGCCTTTGAGATCACGGGTATTGACCTGCCATTTGTGCACTTCAGGGTTATATGTTCTACCGGGACCTATATCCGCAGCCTGGCTAATGATTATGGCGCCAGGCTGGGAGTGGGCGCTTACCTGAGCAAACTCTGCCGCACCCGCATTGGTAATTTTAGTTTAGAAGATGCGGTGGATATACCGCAGTTTGAACAGCAGATCAAACAACAGAAAGAACTTTATTCTGTGTAAGATTGCACGCTTGCGTTTCGTTCGCAGGCAGGCAGTGGACCTGCCACTGCGATACACAGCAGCAGCAAAGCAGCGCCAGTATCAGCCAGATCCGTCGCAGTATTATATAAAAAATTCTGTGCGTCTACTGCCTACACAATTCGTTAAAGGATTTGTATAAGCCTGACTATTGCTTCTTTCCTTCAAATTTTGCACCTATAGCTGGTACGCCTAAAACAAGAATACTTCTTTGGTCTATTAAATATTGCAGAGATTTTCCCGTTTTCGCATCAGCATCTAACAGGCGCACCAAAGTATGCTCTTTAGCATATACCTCACTGATGGGGTCTATTTCATCGATCTTTTCTTTGGTATTGGAAATTTCTATAGCCGCATAAGATTTACCCGGCACATTAGGTGCAATTCTAATTTTAGTAGGGGCAGGCCTGGTTATATGGATGGTGCCGTTGACTGTTTTGCCCTCAATCGTAAAGGTGCCGTTATACGTACCTAAAACCTGTTGTGGTCCATTAACGAATCTTTGCTACAACCGGCAAATAAAACGCCGGCAGACAATACAAATAATAATAAATGCAGCATTGAGTTTTTTATAAAAAATTTTTTCAAAGATAAATAAAGCTTATGCCGGCATTTACGGCTAAAGAAAAATGCTTAAACTAAGTAATGTTGGAAATATCTTCTTGTTTAGTATGCTAATTGTCATCTATTTTCACACCATAGCTTGCCGAGCCTTCAGCTACAACCTTTACAACTTCCACGGATATACAGCAGCCATGATTATTACATCCATTCACTAATGGCCCCCGGCATCTTTTATAAAACATATATCGATGTAAGTCTAATGACAAATTGTTCAATATAAAATTAAAAGGGACGATGTATCAAAAGTTAAGCGCAAGGGTTGAGAATTGCTTAAACAAAAGCTTTCTTCATTCCATTACCAAATAAAAAAGAGGCTGCCTCGGACTTTTGAGGCAGCCTGCTCGCTATTCATCGTCATAGTTCCGTGTGTCTATGCCTGCCGCCTGGTATGCAGGGCATTTGCCTGTAAGGCTTGTAGCAAGTAACATAGCTGCTCCCAGGGCAAGGATTACTTTGCCCGTGGTAGATATTTTTTTAGAGCATGCAGCCCCGATCATTGAAGAAGCTACGGTGGCTCTGATCACTTTATCAGCAGTGCCTACATTTTTTTCCAGGCTGGTATTAAATAGTTGATCCATAATTAATCTATTTTAGGTTAAAAAATCTTACTGTTTTATCTATTGCTATAGCTCAGCACAAACCTGCAGGCGTATGCATTGTTGCTATTGTCTATAAAGTAAACCGGGTTATATTTTGATTTTTCCTTCTATGCCGTCAGAGTTATCGGTTTCTTTGCCCGCAATCACAGCAAACGCAAAAGATAAAATGCTTACCATCTTCCCCGCTTTGGTATCCCAATAATACGATTCTGAAGGCTGCACGCGTATAATGCTTACTGCCGGATCTTCTTTGCCTTCATCGAACCAGGGCTTTGCAAATGCTGACCATTTTTCGTCAATGGTGGCCTGGTCTGTATAAATATAGGCATCGCCATATACGGAAAGATACTCTGAATCACTGTTGTTGGAGAAGAAAAGCTGCACTTTTTTATCTGCTTTGATATCAAAATTCTTATTGCTTTCTTTGCTGCTGATAAACCAGAGGTTGCCTTCTTCATCTACCTCCTGGAGGCTCATAGGCCTGGTAGAAACAGGCTGTTCATCCAAGTTGGTGCAAAACAGGCAAATGCGTGCTTTTTCAGCAAGTTCTTTCAGTTTTTTTACTCCTTCTTTGTTTGATAAGTTTTCAGTTGACATAAGTTTTTTGTTTTAATTTTAGTATCATAGCTACATAAACTACGCCAATCATACACGTTCACTGCCAATTTATTCTAAATGCTTACATATAGACTTGTTGGCCTTTAATTATTTTTCCTAAACAAGATTCTCGCACAGTAGTTGCAGTAATAAATTTTTAGCTATAAATCGATTAATGGATAAACTCTTACAATTCACAAAAACAGGGATTTATTGTCCACAGGGAAAATTTTATATCGATCCCTGGCAGCCTGTGGATTATGCCGTGATCACTCACGGCCACAGTGATCATGCGCGCTACGGCAGTAAGCATTACCTCTGCCATACGTTCACCAGGCCCGTGTTGGAATACCGGCTTGGTACAGATAATGATTTTGAAACGATGCATTACGGGGAAACCCGCTACATCAACGGCGTGCGGGTTTCATTGCATCCCGCAGGGCATATTGTAGGTTCTGCGCAGGTACGCCTCGAATACAAGGGGTGTGTGGCGGTAGTTTCAGGCGATTATAAAACCGAGAATGACGGCATCAGCGGAGTTTTTGAACCCCTTAAGTGCCATGCTTTTGTAACGGAAAGTACTTTTGGCCTGCCGATTTACAACTGGCTGTCGCAGGAAGAGATTTTCGATAAAATAAAGCAGTGGATATTATTCAACCAGCAATACAACAAGACCAGCATCTTTGTGGCTTACAGCCTGGGAAAAGCACAAAGGATCATGAAAGGCCTGGAAGGCGTGGCAGATATTTTTGTGCACAGCGCTGTGGCCAATATGAATAAAGCTATTGAACGCGCAGGTATAGAGTTGCCTGCATACAAAATTTTGCATGAGGTGGAAGACAGGCAGCAGATGCAAAACCAGGTGGTCATAGTCACATCTGCTTTGCTGGGTACGAACGTCATCAAACGTATACCCAACGGCGCTACTGCCATTTGCTCCGGGTGGATGCAGGTGCGCGGCAGCCGCCGCTGGCAGGCAGTTGATGCCGGCTTTGCCGTAAGCGACCATGCAGACTGGGGCGGTTTGTTGCAGAGCGTAAAAGCCACAGAGGCCGAAACAGTGTACGTAACCCATGGTTTTCAGAGCACTTTTGCCAAATACCTCAACGAGCAGGGCATACAGGCTTATGAAGTGGCCACCCAATACGGTAATGAAGAGGTTGATGAAACGGTAAATAAAACAGAAGATAACTGATGGAAAACTTTGCTGTGCTTATACAGGAACTGGAAACGAGCAATAAAACCAATGATAAAATTGATGCTATTGTCCGCTATCTTGAAGTTGCATCGGATAAGGATAAGGTATGGCTGATTGCATTGTTCACGGGCAGGCGGCCTAAGCGGCCGGTGAAAACTTCGCTCATGCGTGCGTGGGCTTTGGAGATCACCGGATTGCCGGAATGGTTGTTCCTGGAAAGCTATTCCAGTGTAGGCGACCTGGGCGAAACACTTTCCCTGATATTGCCCAAGCCTACGCATTCCATCAGGAAATCTATCCATACCTGGATCACCGAACTAATAGCTTTGCAGGAGGCGTCTGAAGAACAAAAAAAAGAATACGTGCTGAAAGCCTGGTCTGGACTTGATTTTACCGAACGTTTTATTTTTAATAAGCTTATCGGCGGCGGCTTCCGCATTGGCGTTTCGCACAAACTGCTGGTAAATGCCCTTGCAAAATATACGGAAACCAGCCCCACGAAGATCATGCACAACATTATGGGTAACTGGCACCCTTCAGACATAAGCTTCGGCGAGCTGGTAGGCGAAGATTCAGAAGGTGACTTTTCAAAGCCTTACCCGTTTTGCCTGGCATACCCCATAGATAAAACACCCGACGAATTAGGGCCTGTGGAAGATTGGCAGGCAGAGTGGAAATGGGATGGCATACGCGGCCAGCTGATTAAGAGAAAAGGAGAAATTTTTATTTGGTCGCGCGGGGAAGAGCTGGTAACACAACAGTTCCCGGAGATAACGGTAATGGCCGAAAAGTTGCCGGACGGAATAGTGCTTGATGGGGAAATACTTGCGGTAAAAGACAGCCAGGTATTGCCTTTCAACGATCTTCAGAAAAGGCTCAACAGGAAAACGCTTACCAGGAAAATGCTTGAAGATGTGCCGGTAGGCTTTTATGCTTACGACCTGCTGGAATACGATGGTAAAGATTACCGCGAACATGCTCTGGCGCAGAGAAGAAAATTGCTGGAAGAAATAGTAGAAGCGCTTATTGGCAACATCAGTATTTTCTTATCGCCTGTGGTCCGGTTCGATTCCTGGGACGAGCTTACAGACATGCGCAGTTATTCCAGGGAGATGAACAGCGAAGGTATTATGCTGAAACATGTGTCGTCGCCCTATCATACCGGAAGAAAAAAAGGCGACTGGTGGAAATGGAAGGTAGAACCTTACTCCATAGATGCCGTGCTGATCTATGCACAGAAGGGCAGCGGCAGAAGAAGCTATTATTATACCGATTACACTTTCGCGGTGCGAGACGGGGAAAAGCTGGTCACCATTGCCAAAGCCTATTCCGGGCTTACAGACCAGGAAATAAAAGCGGTGGATAAATTTGTGAAAAACAATTCCATTGAAAAATTTGGTCCTGTGCGTACCGTAAAACCCGAGCTGGTTTTTGAAATAGGTTTTGAAGGTATTGCAGAAAGCAATCGCCATAAAGCAGGCATTGCAGTACGTTTTCCGCGCATCCTGCGCTGGCGCCACGATAAAAAAGTAGAAGACATCACTACTATTGAGGAAATGCGCGCCATGCTTTAATTTGATAAAAAGAATTATTTTTATTCGTGAATAAATTTTCTGAAACACCGGGCTACAGCATCATTGCCGATTGGATGGCAGCTTCTGGTAATAAACCTTTTGACTTCCAGGCGAAATGCTGGCAGCAATATGCACAGGGCTATTCCGGCCTGGTGATAGCGCCTACCGGCTTTGGTAAAACTTTTTCTGTGTTCCTGGCGCTGATCATTGATTACCTCAATCATCCCGGAAATTATCAGCCCGGGCTTAAACTCTTGTGGATAACTCCTTTGCGTTCGCTTTCCAAAGACCTGGCCCGCGCTATGGCAACTGCCATTGCCGAAATTGGGCTTGACTGGGAAGTAGGCGTGCGCAATGGCGACACACCGGTGAATGAGCGCCAGCGGCAAACACGCAATATGCCCGAAGTACTTATTGTTACCCCGGAGACGCTGCATCTCTTATTTGCACAAAAAAATAACAGTGCATTTTTTAAATCACTGCAATGCTTGGCTGTAGACGAGTGGCATGAATTGCTGGGCTCTAAGCGCGGCGTGCTTACCGAACTGGCGGTAAACCGGTTGTTGTCAGTGGCGCCAAACCTGCGTGTATGGGGCATTTCAGCCACTATTGGCAATATAGAGCAGGCGGTGGATGTATTGTTGCCCTACAGTCGTTTGAAGAGAACAGTCATTTATTCAAAGGCGAAAAAGAAGATAGACATTATCTCCATTATGCCCGATGAGATAGAAGAGCTTCCCTGGGCAGGACATTTGGGAACCAGGCTGGCTTACAAGGTTTTGCCCATTATTGACAAAAGCCGCACCACGCTGATTTTTACCAATACCCGCAGCCAGTCTGAAATGTGGTACCAGACCCTGCTTGACCTTTCCCCCGATCTGGCCGGGCAGATAGCCATTCATCACGGCTCGGTGGATATGGAACTACGCACCTGGATAGAAGACATGTTGCAGACAGGCCAGCTTAAAGCGGTGATAGCTACTTCATCGCTGGACCTGGGCGTGGATTTTAAACCCGTAGATACTGTGATCCAGATCGGCTCTCCCAAAGGCGTAGCGCGTTTTTTGCAACGCGCCGGCAGGAGCGGCCATTCGCCTTTTGAAACCTCGGTGATTTATTTTTTACCCACACATTCCCTTGAACTGATAGAAGCTGCTGCGTTAAAGGAAGCAGCCAAAAAGCAGGTGGTAGAAGACAGGTTGCCCATGCTGCTGACCTTTGATGTGCTGGTGCAGTACCTGGTGACACTGGCTGTAGGCGAGGGCTTCAGGGAAAATGAACTTTTTGAACAGGTAAGGCAAACTTACGCTTTTTCAGAAATGGAGCCGCAGGAGTGGCAATGGTGCCTCAACTTTATCACCCACGGCGGAAGCTCGCTTGATGCGTACGAAGAATTTCATAAAGTGGTTGTGGAAGACGGTTTGTATAAAGTCACCAGCCGGCGGATTGCCATGCTGCACAGGATGAACATAGGCGTGATTGTGAGCGATGCCATGCTGAAAGTAAAGTTTATGACGGGCGGCTATATCGGCATGATAGAAGAGTATTTTATTGCCAAGCTAAACCCCGGCGATGCGTTTGTGCTTGCGGGCAGGGTGCTGGAGTTTGTAATGATCAAAGATATGCATGTACTGGTGCGCAGCTCCAAATCTAAAAAAGCGCTCACCCCAAGCTGGCTGGGCGGCAGGCTGCCGCTGTCTTCCAACCTCAGCCGTTTCCTGAGGCAAAAGTATACTGAGGCATCTCACCCAGCATCCGGCGAGAAAGAATTGCGCCTGCTGAAACCATTGTTCGACAGGCAGGAAAAAACATCACACATACCCAAAGAGAATGAGCTGCTGGTGGAAATGATAGATACCAGGGAAGGCTACCACCTGTTTATATATCCTTTTGAAGGCAGGTACATTCATGAGATCATTTCGGCGCTGGTGGCTTACCGCATCAGCAGGATCATGCCCATCAGTTTTTCTATTGCTATGAATGATTATGGGTTTGAATTGTTAAGCGATCAGCCTATACCCGTCACGGAAGAAAATATCGGCGACATACTTTCTTCAGCAAACCTGATGAACGATATTTTCCTGAGTGTAAACGCTACGGAAATGGCACGCAGGAAATTCAGGGACATTGCCGTGATATCAGGGCTGGTATTGCAGAAATACCACAATCAATACAAAAACAATAAAAGCCTGCAGGCTTCATCAGGCATTATTTTCAAAGTTTTTGAAGAATATGACAATCAAAATTTACTTTTGCGGCAGGCTTACAACGAAGTGTTCATCCACCAGATGGAAGAGCCGCGCCTGGTAGCCGGCTTTGAACGCATAAACAAAGGAAAAATAATATTAAAGAGAGCAACTGCCTTTACGCCGCTGAGTTTCCCCATAAAAGTGGACAGCCTGCGGCAAAGCATCAGCAGCGAAAGCCTTGAAACACGCATCACACGTATGCAACAGGAGGCAAAGCGGAGTAAATAATGAACAGCACAGAGATCAATTGCAACGGAGAAATTTTACAGTTGTCGGTTCACCGGGTGGCTTTCTGGGAAAAGCACCGCATGCTGATAGCTTCAGATACACATTTGGGCAAATCTGCCTACTTCCGCAAAAACGGTATACAGATACCTTCCGGCGTTTTAACCGCCGACCTCCGCAGGCTGCAATCGCTCACAGAAAGTTTTAATGCAAAAACTATCCTCGTGGTAGGCGATATGTTTCACCATGATTTTAATTCTGATGTGGAAGTTTTTAAAAACTGGAAACAGAATTTCCCGCACATCAGGTTTATACTGGTCAAAGGCAATCACGACAGGCTCTCTCAAAAGCAATATGCACACCTGGGTATTGAAGTGTTTGAAGATGGGTTACAGGTAGATAATCTTTATTTTACACATGCTTTTACCTGCGCAAATGCTGATGGATTCTGTATTACAGGCCATGTGCATCCTGGCGTATACATCCAGGGGAAGGCTAACCAGGCCATACGGCTGCCTTGTTTTGTTGAGTCAGCAGGTCACCTGGTGCTGCCGGCGTACAGCTCATTCACCGGGCTGGATACCAATACTTACCAGCAGAAAGCCGGTGTGCGTTTTCATTACTTTACGGAAAAAAGTATTTTTTCCACGCGTTAGCCCAGCATGGTTGCCAGTACTTCTTCGGGTTTACCGCAGATCTTCAGGCGGGCAGGTTCGTAAAGGAATCCTTCTTCTTCCATTTTCACGGCATGCGCTATCAATGCATCGTAGAAGCCCAGGGTGTTTAGTACAATGATTTTCTTGTCGTGGATGGTGAGCGTATTCCAGGTAATAGTTTCAAACAATTCGTCGAGCGTACCTGTGCCGCCGGGAAGCACTATCACGGTGGTTACGCTTTCATATATTTTCTTTTTGCGCGAATGCATATCAGGCATTATTTCCAGCGAAGAAAGTGAGCCGTGCTGCTTTTCACTTTTAATGAACATGTCTGGGATTATCCCTGTGACCCTGCCACCATTTTCCAATGCGCCATTGGCTACAGCGCCCATGATGCCGTCTCTTCCGCCGCCATAAACTATCGCCAGGTTATGCTCTGCCAATAGTTTTCCTAAGGTATAGGCGTCTGTTGCGTATTGCGGTTTGTTGCCTGACTGTGAACCGCAAAAAACGGCGACTGCTTGTTGCATAAAAAATAATTTTATTGAAGATAATAACTTACCCCGACTTGAAGAAATCAGGCTTATAGAACTTCCTGAAAAAATTACTTTTTTATATTTGCAAAAAAAAGATGCTGATACAACCAATAACTTCACCCATAGACAAATTCCTGAACCCCATAAAATCATTCATAAAAAAGGACTACTCTGTTGGCGTGGTGTTGATGGTGAGTGTAGTGGCGGCTTTGATCTGGGCAAACGGCAGCTATGCAGATTCCTATGAGCATTTATGGCACACAGAGATCGGTTTAAAACTCGGAGATTTTTCCTTCTACCAGCCATTGCATATCTGGATCAATGATGCTTTAATGGCCATATTCTTTTTTGTGATAGGCCTGGAGCTAAAGCGGGAATTTATGGCCGGCGAGCTTTCAAGCTTCCGCAAAGCCATGCTGCCGATGGGTGCGGCGCTGGGTGGCATGATAGTGCCTGCACTGATCTATGTTGCTTTCAATGCAGGCAGGCCCTCTGCATCAGGCTGGGGAATCCCGATGGCTACGGATATTGCCTTTGCACTAGCTTTGCTTACCCTGGCAGGCAAGCATCTTCCCGGTACGCTCAAGATATTTCTTTCAGCGCTGGCAGTAGCCGACGACCTGGGCGCTGTATTGGTGATAGCTTTGTTCTACACTGCAGAAATATCCTGGATGAGCCTGGGCATGGGGGTACTGCTGCTCATTGGCATGGTGGTGATGAACATGATTGGCATTCGCAGGGCGTACTTGTATGGATTAGTCGGTGTAGTGGCATGGCTGTTTTTCTTTTACTCGGGTGTGCATGCAACCATAGCAGGCGTGCTGGCCGGCTTTACCATACCCGCACGTACTAAAATTGATGAAGAAGGCTATGTCAATAACCTGAAAGTGCTGACCGGTAAGTTTGAGCAGGAGATCCCGCTGGAAGGCCCGCTGACAACACCCGCACAGCATAAGATAATAGAGCAGGTCAAAGAGATAAGCTCTGCTGCAGAAACGCCATTGCAGAAACTGGAGCACAGCCTGCATCATTGGGTAATGTTCCTGATCATGCCTTTGTTTGCGCTTTCCAATGCAGGCCTGCACCTGTCAGCTTCCTTCTTTGAAGGCGGCATCAATGGTGTAATGCTGGGTATATTCTTCGGATTATTGTTTGGCAAAATTATCGGCATTACGGGCTTTACCTTCCTGATGGTAAAAACCAAACTTGCAGACCTGCCGGAGCAGGCAAATTTCAAGCACGTATTTGGGGTAAGCATCCTGGCAGCCGTTGGTTTCACCATGTCGTTATTCATCAGCAACCTTGCCTTTACGGATGCGCACCTGATAGAATCGGCTAAATATGCTATCCTCATCACTTCGTTGCTGGCAGGTGTCCTGGGTATTCTATACCTGAAAAGCCTGAAGCAAAAGCCGGTCTGATGCTTGCATAAAGGTTTTAATGAAATGTTAAATTTTATTAAAATTGGTTTGTCTCAAGTTCAATTGAGGTGTTTTTTGCACTTGTAAGTCAGAAATGTGGATAAATATTTTAGATTTCCAAACATTTTGTATACTTTTGCGCTCCCAAAATATGGCTAAACAACCTTTAATTAAACAAGACGGAGTAATACTCGAAGCATTAAGTAATGCAATGTTCAGGGTAAAACTCGAAAACGGACACGAGATACTTGCTACGATTTCCGGTAAGATGCGCATGCACTACATCCGTATTCTTACAGGCGATAAAGTTGGCGTTGAAATGAGCCCGTACGACTTGTCAAGAGGTCGCATCATATTTAGGTACAAGTAGTGGAGAGTGTATTGCGAAGCGGCGAATTTGAGCGACATGGGATATTTTTTGGGAATAAAAAAAACGGTAAAAATTAATGTGTTGAGTTGGCGCATTGATTTTCAATAAATATAAAATCTTAAAAAAGAAATTATTATGAAAGTTAGAGCATCAGTAAAAAAACGTAGCGCCGACTGCAAAATTGTTCGCAGAAAAGGCAGGTTGTACATTATCAACAAAAAAAATCCCCGCTTTAAACAACGCCAGGGATAATTCAATTAAAATATTAATAATAAAAAATTAATCGTTAAATATGGCTCGTATTGCCGGTATAGATTTACCTAAAAATAAAAGAGGCGAAATAGGACTTACCTATATTTATGGTATCGGACGTTCTACTGCCCAGTATATTCTTGATAAAGCAGAGATCGATCACAGCAAGAAAGTAAACGAATGGAACGACGATGAGCAAACTGCTATCCGTAACATCATCACCAACGAGTTTAAAGTAGAAGGTGCACTGCGCAGTGAAACACAAATGAACATCAAACGTTTACTGGATATTGCCTGCTACAGAGGATTGCGCCACCGTAAAGGCCTGCCTGTAAGAGGACAGCGTACACGTACCAACAGCCGTACAAGAAAAGGTAAAAGAAGAACGGTTGCCGGTAAAAAGAAAGCGCCGAAGAAATAATTGTAAACTTAGTATTTTCCCTGACAGCAACGTCCGGGAATTACTGTTTTATATAACCAAAGCCGCCGGATAGTTCTGCAAGGAAAAGGAGGGGCTCAATTTTTCAGAAGATTACCTAAACAAATTAAAATGGCAAAAGGAAAACAACAAAGTGCTAAAGCTGCTGCAAAGAAAAGAGTAGTAAAAGTAGATGCACACGGCGATGCACACATCAGCGCCACATTCAACAACATCATTATCGCGTTGACCAACAAGCAGGGTCAGGTTATTTCCTGGTCTTCTGCCGGTAAAATGGGCTTCCGCGGCTCTAAGAAAAATACACCATACGCTGCACAGATGGCTGCTGCAGATGCCGCAAGAGTGGCATTAGACGCCGGCCTGAAGAAAGTAGATGTGTTTGTAAAAGGCCCGGGCGCCGGTCGTGAAGGCGCGATCCGTTCGCTTTCTCAATCAGGTATTGAAGTAGCTATCATTAAAGACATTACTCCGATCCCGCACAACGGATGTCGTCCTCCTAAGAAAAGAAGGGTATAACGTTTAATTGCAGATTACAGATTACAAATTATAGACTGCAGATTGCAAATAATAGGTTTGCAAATTGCAGATTTCAAATAACCAGGGTGCTTTATTTATTTTAGATTTTTACAGATAGGGCATCGTCATTAAAAAATCGAAAAACAAAATTTTTATGGCACGTTACACAGGTCCTAAGACCAAGATCAGCCGTATATTCGGCGAGCCTATTTTAGGCAATGGTAAATATCTTACCAAAAACAGCAATCCTCCCGGCCAGCATGGCGCAGCGCGCAAGCGTAAACAATTAGGGGAGTATGGGTTACAGTTAAAAGAAAAGCAAAAAGCTAAATATACTTACGGTGTATTAGAGCGCCGTTTCCGCAATACGTTCGAGGAAGCAAGCCGTATGAGAGGCGTTACCGGTGAAAACCTGATCAGGTTGCTCGAATCCCGCCTGGACAACGTTGTTTACCGTTTGGGCATGGCTCCTTCACGCCCGGCAGCACGCCAGCTGGTGAGCCACAAACACATTATGGTTAACGACCAGGTGATCAATATTCCTTCATCACGCGTAAAACCCGGAGATATCATTTCTTTCAAAGACAAAAGCGCAGCCAACACTTCACTTACCAGCCAGGTACGTGGCAAAAATCCAAAATTCGGTTGGTTAGACTGGAACGAATCTGAGCAGAAAGGTACTTTCATCGCATATCCTGAAAGAGAAAATGTTCCTGAAAACATTAAGGAACAACTGATCGTAGAGCTTTATAATAAGTAATAGCATACGGAGACTTTAATTATATCATCATCTCTCACTTTAAAAGTGAAAAACAAAATCAAGTTTTAATATGGCAATATTAAGCTTTCAAAAACCCGATAAAATTGTATTGCAGAAAGCAAACGATTTTGAAGGTCTTTTCGAATTCCGTCCGCTGGAACCGGGCTATGGAAATACAATCGGTAATGCATTGCGCCGTGTTTTATTGAGCTCTTTAGAAGGATACGCGATCACCGGGATCAAGATAGAAGGAGTAGACCACGAGTTTGCTACCATACACGGTGTTACTGAAGATGTAACTGAAATGATCCTTAACCTGAAACAAATACGCTTCAGGCTCAATAAAGATGCTGAAGTTACTACCGAGAAAATAAACATATCCATCAAAGGTAAAACTGAATTTGTAGCCGGTGATATTGAAAAAGCAAATGCTAATTTCCAGGTGATGAACCCGGAGCTGGTAATTTGTGTTTTAGATACTACTGCTAAATTAGATATTGAACTTACCATTGGCAAAGGCCGTGGCTATGTGCCATCCGAAGAGAACAAAGTAAAGGATGCTCCTTTCGGCTATATTGCAATTGATTCTATCCACACACCCATCACGAAAGTAAAATATTCCATAGAAAACTATCGTGTGGAGCAGCGCACAGACTACGAAAAATTGTTGCTGGAAGTAGCTACTGACGGTACAATACATCCTGAAGAAGCTGTAAAACAAGCGTCAAGAATTCTTATCCAGCACCTGATGATCATCACGGATGAGAACATTACTTTTGACAGTAAAGAAGATAAAAAAGAAGACATCGTAGACGAGCAGGTGCTTCAGTTGCGCAAAGTATTGAAAACACCGCTGGAAGACCTTGATCTTTCCGTGCGTGCATTCAACTGCCTGAAAGCAGCTAAGATCAACTCGCTGAGCGAACTGGTACAGTACGAGCAGGAAGACCTCATGAAGTTCCGCAACTTCGGCCAGAAATCTTTAACGGAAATTGATGCCGTTCTGCACGACAGAGGGCTAAGCTTCGGTATGGACCTGGCAAGGCTGGGAATTGATTCCATAGATTAATGTAAAAAAGCTCCGGGTAAAAACCGGTGCTAATGATAACTTTATTATTAAACAGGCGAAAGCCGGTGCTTACATTCCTTGACACGGTGTAAGCATTAAACAACAATTTATTGTTATGCGTCACGGAGATAAAATAAAAAATTTAGGCCGTAAGAAAGCACACAGAGATGCCTTATTGTCTAACCTGGCTGCTCAATTGATCGTGCACAAAAGGATCGTTACCACATTGGCTAAAGCCAAAGCTTTACGCGTGTATGTAGAGCCAATGATTACTAAGACCAAGAAAAACGAGAATGAGCTGCAGATCAGCCACAACCATCGTTTGGTGTTCAGGGACCTTGAGAACAAAGCAGCGGTTAAGGAACTATTTAATGTAGTGGGCCCTAAGGTGGCAAGCCGTCCCGGTGGCTACACAAGGATCATTAAATTAGGTACACGCCCTGGTGATAATGCTGAAAAAGCCATGATCGAACTGGTAGATTTCAACGAAGTTTACAACACATCTGCTGATACGCAGGAAGTGAAGAAAACACGCCGCAGCCGCAGAGGCACAGGCGCTAAGAAAGAAGCTGCCCATACAGAAGCTGTAGCAACAGAAACAAAAGAAGAAGTTGCCGCACCTGAAGCAGCAGAAGCCACTGCTCCTGAAGCCACTGCACAGCCTGATGCTGAAGCAAAAACTGAAGGAGAGGAACCTAAAGCCGAAGCGTAAGATTATACAAATAAATCATTCAATAAAGCCTTTCAGCATGAGAGGCTTTTTTATTGGATGAAAGTAATGTAAGGTTGAAAAATATTATTGTTGCCCGCAATTATCAATTTTATTTGCTGGCTACCTTTGCCAGGTACAATTGATAATTCTCTTCATCAAAACATACGAAAGTTACCTTTTCAATTGTGCCGGGCTTGTAATTCATTACAGCATCAACCGCAATCTCCGCAGCTTTGCCTTTAGGAAAACGGTAGATGCCCGTACTGATGTTTGGAAAAGCTATATGCTTCAAAGCGTGCAGCTCTGCCAGTTTCAGCGCGTTGGTATAGCAGTTTTTTAAAAGGATTGCTTCGTCATGCCCGCCACCGTGCCATACAGGCCCTACGGTGTGTATCACGTACTTTGCAGGCAGCTTGCCCGCTGTAGTGATCACGGCTTCGCCGGTAGCGCAGCCTCCTTGCTTAGCGGCTATTTTTTTACAGGCTTCTAAGATTGCTTGTCCGCCCGCGTGGTGAATAGCGCCGTCGACACCTCCGCCACCCATGAGCGAAGTATTGGCAGCATTTACAATGGCGCCGGCAGCTAATGTAGTTATATCACCTTTGATCACTTCAATTTGCACAGTTAAAATTACAATTTTATTTGTAGAAAACTTGGGCATAAATCCATCTGAATCTTGTAGTTATTAAAGTACTTTTGCAACCATGAACAGCATTGATCTAATCACCGGGCATTGGCGCGAAATTTTATTCGGCTCCTTCTGCCTGGTTATTCTTATACAACTTTACTACTACATTTTTATTTTTTCCAGACTGGCATTTTATAAGGAAAAGCCTAAGGATTATACCCAGAACAACCCATTGACAGTGATCATCTGTGCCAAAGACGAAGCTGCCAACCTGGTAGACAACCTGCCCGGCGTACTGGTGCAGAACTACAATTCTACTCATAGCGTACTGGTAGTGAATGACAATTCTACGGATGAGTCTAAGTATATCCTGGAAGAATTACAAAGAACTTTCAGGCAATTGCAGGTACTGCCGCTTACACAGAGCTCATCTAACATCCCGGGAAAAAAGTTCCCGCTTTCCATGGGTATCATGTCTGCAAAGACTGAATTGCTGTTGCTCACAGATGCAGATTGTATTCCTGCCAGCGAATTCTGGATGCAGAAGATGCAGGCGGCTTTTACCGAAGAAAAAGACATTGTGCTTGGCTACGGACCCTATAAAAAAAGGCGGGGCCTGCTCAACAAACTTATCAGGTTTGAGACCTTCCATACAGCACTGCAATATTTTTCTTACGCTTTGGCCGGAAAACCCTACATGGGCGTGGGAAGAAACCTGGCTTACAAAAAAACAGTGTTCCTGAACAACAAAGGTTTCTCTTCCATCAACCATATTCCCGGCGGCGATGATGACTTGTTTATCAGCAACGTGGCTAACAAACGCAATACTGCTGTGGTGTTAGATAAAGATACTTTTACACTCAGCGAGGCCAAGCTCACCTGGAAATCCTGGAGGAAGCAAAAGAGCAGGCACTATACTACCGGCAAATATTACAAGCCAGGCATTAAATTTTTATTGGGAATGTATTCTCTTTCAGCCTTCCTGGTGTACCCGCTATTGGTGTTGGCTGCTGTATATTACAACGTTTGGCTTGCGTTGGGAGTTTACGCTTTAAGAATGATTTTTGTGGCCGTCACCTGGAGAAAAGTCATGCATACGCTGGATGAAATGGATCTGTGGAAATGGTTTTTGGCATTAGATATCTGGCAGTTTATTTATTATTTTATATTTGCTTCTACACTCTTTAAAAAACCGGCAAGGAACTGGAAATAATTATGAAGAAACAGGTACCATTGAGTATATTACTGGTCTCTATCTCGCTGATAGGGTTCTTTATAATCCAGGTTTCCTGGGTGGTAAACCTCATAGACTCTTCGCGCCAGAGAACCACCGAAAGGGTTACGCTTGCCACTAAGGAGGTCACCAGCAATATTGCTAACCGGCTCTCCATTACCCTGAGGCCGGTACAGAAATCTCCGCTGCAGTTTCCCGAAGATATTTTCAACAGTCCCAGGATCACTACGGTGCGCGAAAGTTTTTCGCTGGAAGAAATCCAGCAGATGTTCCAGCGCGCGCTCGAAAGCCACAATGAAAAAGGATTGCATATAGAATTTGGCATCATCAATACGGTAGCGCCCGGCAGGCGCAGCGTTTCCCTGAGTACGCCGAATTTTTTCGCCATCACCCAGGATTCTGCACTGGAAAACAAAGCCGGAAAACCCATTATAGAAAATATTGGACTAAATGTGGAGTATGGCGGGGTATCGGAAAGCATGGTGGTGTACATCCCCAATATCAATACCCAGGTATTGAAAGCACAATGGCTGGTATTGCTGGGATTCTTATTTTATAGCATTATTACCCTTTCGGCATTCTACCTTACAGTAAAGACCATGCTGCAGCAGCGAAATCTGAGCAAAATCAAAAGTGATTTCATCAACAATATGACGCATGAGTTCAAGACGCCCCTTGCAACTATTTCACTGGCCGTAGATGCGTTGCAAAACCGTAAAGTGCAGCAAAACCCTGAGAAGCAACAATATTTTACCGGCATTATCAAAGATGAAAACCTGCGCATGAACAAGCATGTAGAAACCATTCTGAAAGCTGCATTCACCGAAAAGCAGGAGATTACGCTGGAGCTGAAAGAAGTGCATGCCCATGATATCATACGCCAGGTATCTGAATCGTTTGAACTTCAGCTGAGAGACAAGAACAACGGCAGCGCTAAGTTAGTGTTCAATGCTAAAAATGATCTGATAAAAGCAGACCAGGTACACTTTGCCAACCTGATCAACAACCTGATGGATAATGCAGTGAAATATTCTAAACCCGATGTGCCCGCAAGGATCATCATCACTACCCTCAATACCGCTAAATATTTGTCGGTGCGCGTGCAGGACAATGGTATCGGCATGTCTAAAGAAACGGTGAAGCGTGTTTTTGAGAAGTTTTACCGTGCGCATACAGGCAACCTGCACAATGTAAAAGGTTTCGGCCTCGGCATGAACTATGTAAAAAGTATTGTGGAGGCACATAAAGGCAGGGTGCGTATAGAAAGCGAATTAGGGAAAGGCTCCACTTTTATAGTAGACTTTCCATTAGCACAGGCCGTATCATAACCTTCTTTATTATACTATAAATTTTTATCGAGCAACCTTCTTGCGACTCGTGGATTTTACCAAAGTGTACAGACAGATTATGCAGAAATATAGACAGCATGTGGTTTAGGGCTGTTTAAAATTCCAACCTTCTCACTACTTGACCCCAGGTAATGTATATAATGATAGCCTGTAATAATAGTCTGATTTATATATAACGATTAAAAAAATATATTATTTTATGTAAAATATTGTTCAATTTTAATCTTATGGGCGTAATTTTGAATAAATTTAAATATAGCAAATATGTTAATCAGGTTTAAAGCACTGGATTCTTTAGTAGAAAATGAAAGTTACAGGCACATCGCCCCGGAGTTTCCGCCGATCACAGAAATATTCGGTGAAAATGTTTTTACGCTGGATAAGGCCAGAAAGTATTTGCATGATGAAGCTTATAAAGGATTGGTGCAAAGCATCCGGGGCAGTCGTAAGCTCGATAGGACAATATCCGGGCAGGTAGCTGTAGGCCTGCGCGCATGGGCTCAATCCAAGGGCGTGACCCACTATACCCACTGGTTTCAACCTTTAACAGGCACAACGGCAGAGAAGCACGATTCTTTTTTTACCCTGAAAAGCGATGGCACCGCCATTGAAGAATTTGACGGTGGCGCATTGATACAGCAGGAGCCGGACGCTTCCTCCTTTCCCAATGGCGGCATCAGGGCTACTTTTGAAGCACGTGGCTACACCGCCTGGGATCCTACTTCGCCTGCTTTTATTTACGAAGCGGCAAACGGCAGAACACTCTGCATTCCTACCATATTTGTCTCCTACACCGGCGAATCGCTGGATTATAAAGCGCCCCTGCTGAAAGCTATTGACGCAATCAATAAAGCGGCGGTAGACGTTGCCAACCTATTTGATAAAAATATTACCAGGATCGCGCCTACACTGGGTTGGGAGCAGGAATACTTTGTTATAGATGAAGGCCTGGCTAACGCGCGCCCTGACCTGATACAATGCGGCAGAACCGTTTTTGGCGCATCTCCCGCCAAAGGCCAGCAGTTGGAAGATCACTATTTTGGTTCAATTCCTCAGCGCGTATACGCGTTTATGCGCGAGTTTGAATACGAATCTTACAAGCTGGGCATTCCCTTGAGAACCCGGCATAATGAAGTGGCGCCCGCCCAATTTGAAGCAGCTCCCATATTTGAAGAAGTAAACATTGCCGTAGACCACAACATTCTTTTAATGGATGTAATGAACCGCGTGGCAAGGCGACACAAGCTGAAAGTGTTGCTGCACGAAAAACCTTTTGCGGGCATCAACGGAAGCGGCAAGCACAACAACTGGAGCCTGGCTACCGATACCGGCATTAATTTATTATCACCGGGCAAAACCCCGAAAACCAATTTGTTATTTCTCACTTTCTTCATCAATACCATCAAAGCAGTACACGATTATGCTGATATACTGCGTGCATCTATCGCATCTGCAGGCAATGATCACCGGCTGGGTGCCAATGAAGCGCCGCCTGCCATTATCTCGGTATTTGTGGGTCAACATCTGCGTGAGGTGCTGAACGATATTGAGCAAAGAGTAGGAGAGGATTTTGATGAGCAGGACGAAGCGATCCTGAAGCTTGATCTGCATCGCTCTATTCCGGAATTATTGCTCGATAATACCGACAGGAACCGCACATCCCCCTTTGCTTTCACAGGAAATAAATTTGAGTTCAGGGCAGTAGGCTCTTCTGCAAACTGTGCCAATGCTATGGTGTCTTTAAACACTATTGTAGCAGAGACTTTGAAAAGATTCAAGTCGGAGGTAGATACACTGATAGAAGAAGGTACCAAGAAAGAAATTGCAGTGATGCAGGTATTGCAGAAATATGTGGTAGAAAGCAAGGACGTGATATTTGAAGGTGATGGTTACAGCCAGGAGTGGGAGCAGGAAGCAGAAAGACGCGGATTGCCCAACCTGAAAACCACCCCGCTGGCGCTCGATGCGCTTTCCACTGAAAAGGCAGTGAAGTTATTTAGCGAAAATGGTGTGTATACCCAAAGAGAAGTGCACGCGAGGCACGAAATTGAACTGGAAAATTTTCTGAAAAAAGTGCAGATAGAAGGCCGCGTGATGGGCGATCTTGCCCTGAATCACGTGATACCGGAAGCTATACGTTACCAGCAGATTGTTGCTGACAACGTATGTAAACTAAAGGCGGTGGGCTTGCCGGAAACTGCTTATGCCAGCCAGGTAGAGCTGTTGGGCAGGCTCTCCGTACATATTGAAACGGCTTACCAGAAAATACATGAAATGGTTGAAGCCAGAAAGGTTGCCAACAATATTGAAGATGTGCGCGAGCGCGCCATCATGTACGATCGGGAAGTAAAAGCCAGATATTTCGATGAGATTCGCTACCATGTAGACAAGCTGGAACAACTGGTAGATGACGAGATCTGGTCTCTGCCAAAATACAGGGAAATGCTGCTTCTGCGATAGTTAGCAGATAATTGACAATGCACAGTTGATAATGGAATATGAGCGGGAAATTAGGATTGTGGATTTGTAATGTTTTTTATGGGTGTTTATTTTGGACTGCTGTATCTGCAAGCTGAAATTTGTGATGTTTGTTCATAAGTGCTGATATAGGAGTGACTGAATCTGCAAACTGATAGCTGAAAGCTGCAATGGTGTAGGCCAAAATGACCAGTGCAGAATGAGACTGGATAACTTAATGAAAGGTTAATGCAGAGAATAAAATTAGAAAGAAACATTTTAGTATTTTTGAGGAATGTTATTCTTGCTTTAATCAATTATGGCCCTTGTGCCAGCCGAGATTATGGTTGGAGTATGAATATCTGAGAAGTAACATTTCTTTTTCAGGAGGAATGATTGTTTCCACTTATCCTAAAGTTGAAGGTCTAAATCCACTGCATTGAACATTGTATATGCTTTAAAGGAAGGCGATGAGGTTGTTTTTAAAGAGGTATTCGAAGAGTATTTCGGTAAACTATACTCTTTTATATTCAACAGGACTCATTCTGAATATCTTGCAGAAGAAGTAGTACAGGAAACTTTTATCAAGTTGTGGAAGTACAGGGCCAGCCTGAATGAATCATTGTCTGTTTCTATACAGCTTTTCCGAATTGCCCGCACCACCTTAATCGACCAGATCCGCAAACAGAATAATCTGCTTTCAGTGATCAATACGCTATCTGACCAAGAAGTGCAAAACGCTACCTGGGATACCATTTCTTACAACGAGCTCAACAACCAGTTGCAGAATTACATTGAAATGATGCCGCCTATGAGGAAGAAGGTATTTATTTTAAGTAGGATAGAAGGATGGAGTTACAAAGAGATTGCTGTTGAACTTGCTATTTCACTTAAAACGGTAGAAAAACACATTTCCGAAGCGTTGAAACAGTTAAGACCGCACCTTTCAAAAATTAATATTCTCTTAATATTGCTAAGTTATCAAAGTTAAGGAAGGGTAAAAGCTATTTCAAACGTATTTAATACGATGACTAAGGAGAAAATATATAAGTTTTTTCATGAGCAGCTAAGCCGGGAGGATAGCGAGCGGGTAGCGGTCTATTTAAAAGAAAACCCTGCTGTGCTGAATGAATACCTGAATGAAGAGGAGTGGAAGATGTTTGAAGGTGAAGTGTCTGGTTCAGATGAAGCAAGATTTCGGGCCTGGAATAAGATCTCCGGCAACCTGGATTCAAGCCGGCGCAGCGTCAAAAAGCTGTGGAGGCCTTTCTTAGCAGCCGCATCCCTGATTGTGATAATTTTCGGCATCTGGATGTTATTAGGTAAAGAAGAAAAAACCGCGCCTTCCCCGGTAGCGCATTCTTCCAGCATGGAAAAAATAATTGAAAATAAAAATAATGATACGCTAGGTTTCTATATGCCCGATGGAAGTATAGTGTATCTCTTGCCAAAGAGTTCTGTTGCTTATGCCGAACCATTCACGGAAAGGAGCATTCGCCTGGATGGAGAAGCTGTTTTTAATGTAGCAAAAGATTCCTCACGGCCATTTGTTGTCCGCTCAGGTGCACTTTCTACCACCGTGTTGGGAACAATTTTTACGGTAAGGACCTTTCAAATGGAGCCGGTAATTACGGTACACTTGTTTGAAGGAAAAATATTAGTGAAAGAAAATGCGAATGCAAATGAACAACACATGCTGCACCCTGGCCAAACGCTTTTTTATGATAAGGTGACCAATGCTGTAACGGTTGTGTCTCCAAAGCAGAAACGGGTGGTACAAACGCGCGGAACTTTATCCGAAGATCCTCTGCCGCAAGTGAAGGAAAAACATCTTTCAGAAAACCACTGGTACATGTTTGGCAATCAGCCGCTCTCAGAGGTGCTTAACGAACTGGCGCGCCTCTATGAAACGGAGATCGTTTATGAGGAAGAAGATGTGAAAGGCATGACTTTCATTGCCAAACTGGATAAAACAGATTCGCTTGAACGAATTTTACAGTCAATTGCCAGCTTGAATGGGTTAACTTTAACGAAAACCGGCGGCAAATATATCCTTCATAAGAATAAGTAACTATAACCCCTACAATATCTATTTAATTTTTACATTATGCACAAATCCTTTTTATTTTTTCTGCTGGCGGCTTTTAGCTTTCAGGTAAAATTTGCTCAATCCCAGACAATCAGGGTACTCAGTTACAACATCCACCGCGGGGAGGATATGAACGGCAGGATTGATCTTCAACAGATTGCAAGAGTGATTAATGACGCAAATCCTGATGTAGTATCCTTGCAGGAGGTAGACAGCGTCACCAATCGCACAAACAAGGTAGATCAGTTAAAAGAGCTGGCCGCGCTTACGAAAATGAATTATTTCTATGGTAAGAATATGGATTATGATGGCGGCGGTTATGGTGTGGGCATCCTTAGCAAGTATCCTATCGTAGATCAGTTTGTTACCAGGCTGCCAAATTTCTCCAAAAGTGAGCCGCGGGTGGCAGCTACTGTTGAAGTAAAACTCAGGAAAAACAAGTCTTTCCTTTTTACTGCTATTCATCTGGATTATGTAAAAAATCCTACAGAAAGAATTGAGCAGGCCAAGAAACTCCAGGAAGTATTTTCTGACATCAAAAAACCTTCCATACTTGCAGGCGATTTCAATGCAGAGCCCGGCGAGGTGACCATGACAGATTATTTTTACAAATGGTACAATGATACGGACCCGGGACATTCACTTTCATTCCCCTCGAATGAGCCACGCAAAAAAATAGATTACGTGCTCGTGTCTAAAAACCATCGCTGGAAGAAAAAGCATTATAAAGTCATAGATGAAAAAATTGCCTCAGACCACCGACCGGTGCTGTCTGTTGTGGAGTTGAAGTGATACGGCTTTATCATTTCCTCAATTTGCATGTTAATTTTATAAAAATTTTAAACAACAGGTAGGGTAAATCGATATTGAACCGTATTATAAGAAAACCCACTTGTTATGATTTCATTGTTCAGCTCAAGAAAGCTCTTGCTCCTGTTCATTCTTTTTACTGCTCTTGCCCCTGTGGCTATGGGCCAGACATTAAATAATGAAGTAAAAGGTTTTGTAAGGGATCTCAAAGATATACCCCTTCCGGGAGCTACTGTAATTGCCAAAAACGACGACACTGATTTATCTGTAGGCACGCAGACAGATTCTGTTGGTTATTTTGAATTTAAAAACCTTCCGGCAGGTAAGCATTATTCTTTTTTTGTTTCCAATGTTAGTTTTGAAGATCAGGAGCTCTCCGGATATGAAATTACCGGCAATTCTAATATTTCGCTGCTGGTAAAAATGACGCCTTCGGCTTCGGATTTAGATGAAGTGGTGGTGGTGGGATATGGAACGCAGAGAAGAGCGTTAGTGACTAGTGCGATTGGCAGCATAAAATTTAAAGACGAAGATATAAGGCCATCTTCTTCCCCTATAAGACTTTTGGAAGGAAAAATTGCGGGAGTAAATCTGTCGATAGGTTCTGGAAACTTAGCCTCAGGTGAGAGAGTTGCTGTTAGAGGAGCTTCTTCTATAAGTGCTGGCAACAACCCGCTATATGTAGTGGACGGTATCCCGATCAACAGCACTAATATGTCCATCTACGATTTTGGGGAAACATACAGTCCTTTGGCAGCATTAAACCATGCTGATATTGAATCTATTGAGGTACTTAAAGATGCTGCATCTGCTGCTATATACGGTTCAAGAGCAAGTAACGGTGTTATCCTGATTACTACAAAATCGGGAAAGAACGGACGAAATGTTGTAAAGGTAGATGTTACTACAGGTTTCTCTGAGTTTGCCGATAAAGACAAGCTGAAAATTGCGAATTCTGACCTTTATGTATTGCAGTTTAATGAAGGACAGGAAAATTATAATAGACAATACGGTCTGCAACCGGGAGATGCTAACTATAAAATTCCGATTTCTAACCCTTTCGGAAATATGCCTGATACCGATTGGCTGGGCTTAATCCTCCAAAAGGGATATTTCAAAAATATCAATACTAATTTTTCGGGAGGTACAACGAATACCAAATATTATGTGGGTGTAGGTTTTACAGATCAGGAAGGGGTTGTTCATAATAATTCTATCAAGAAATATAATCTGAATACTAAATTCACGCATCAATTTACTGATTGGTTAGAGATTGGTTTCAATAACATGGCAAATTATATCCGAAACAATCAGGTTCCGGGAGCAAACTTAGGTTCTACTATTTTAGCCAGGGCAATCGAACAGAGACCTTTCGACAGGCCATATAAACCTAACGGAGATTATTATGTTGGTGGAACTGATGAACTGATGCGCCATAATCCAATTCAAATATTAAATGAACAAACTGCATATGTAGACAATTTCAGGTATTTAGGTACATATTATGGTAAGATCAATTTCAATGAGAACATCTCTTTTAAATCTTCATTTAGTGCAGATATCGCCTATACTTACGATTATACCTATTATAACGAAAGACATCCTTATGGAACTGGAGTAGGCAGGTTGTTGGATGATAATAGGTTGATACAGAATTATCTGACTGAAAATGTGCTGAACTATACCAATACTTTTGGCAAATATAGTTTAAGCGGTTTATTAGGACACTCATTCCAGAAGTTACATAGCAGAAACTCGAATATAGATGCCCGTGGGTTTCCTACGCCTTCCCTGGGAGTGGTATCTGTGGCTTCTGAAATAACCGGCGCAAGCGGCGCACCAAGCGAATACGCATTAGAATCTTATTTTGGAAGGGCTACAATTTCTTATGACGACAAGTACATGTTCACAGGAACGCTTAGAGCAGATGGCTCTTCCAAGTTTCGGTCTGATAACAGGTGGGGGATTTTTCCCTCCTTGTCTTTCGGATGGAACGTTTCCAAAGAACAGTTTATGGATGGCACTGATCTGGATTTGAAATTACGGGCGAGCTATGGTAAAACAGGTAATCAGGAAGGAATAGGAAACTATGCTTACCAGCCTTTAATTGCCGGAGGTCAAAATTATGGAGGACTTAGCGGAATTTCTGTTTCTACTTTTGGAAACGAAAACCTGACCTGGGAGAAAGCAGACCAGTACGATCTGGGTTTTGATATTTCTTTGTTTAAGAGAAGGGTAAATTTATCTCTGGACGCTTATTATAAGAAAACGACAGATTTATTGTATAGTATGCCTATCCATGCCACCAGTGGTATGACAAGTATCATATCCAATATTGGATCGATGGAGAATAAAGGGATAGAGTTTTCGGCAAGTACAAACTTTAAATTAGGGCCGGTAGTGTGGAACTCTAATTTTAACATTGCACATAACAAGAATAAAATTTTATCTCTTATAGATAACGAGAACAAACCAATTTCTATTGGCGATAACCGCGCACTCGTAGTGGGCAGAGATATAGGTTCTTATTATCTTTTTGAATCGCAGGGTATTTATCAATACGATGGAGAGGTTCCGCAGGCACAATTTGATTTAGGAGTTAGAGCCGGAGATGTTAAATGGACAGATTTAGACGGAAACAATATCGTTAACGACAACGACAGGGTTGTAGTAGGGTCATCAAATCCTAAATTTTCTGGCGGATGGAGTAATAGTTTCAGGTACAAAAAGCTACAATTAGACGTCTTGACTACTTATAGCTATGGAGCAAATATTTATGCTGCGTGGAAGCCAAACGGGTTGGGACGTATCGGTTACAGATTTGCCCAACTTGAGGAATATGTACAAAATCGTTGGACGGGACCAGGTACAACGAAAGTTTATCCAAGAGCGATAGCAAGTGAGACGTTTAATACACGTAATTCAACCAGATTTCTGGAAGATGCATCGTTTATTAGATTAAGAGCGATAACACTGGGATATTTGCTACCTGAATTTACAGTAAGAAAGTTAAAAGTAAGCCAGATTAGACTTTTTGCACAGATGGACAACCTCTTCTTGTGGACAAAATATTCCGGATGGGATCCTGAGGTAAATACTAATTTAGATCCTAGATTTTCAGGCATCGATGCCTTAAATAACCCACAGCCACGAACCTTTAACATTGGGGCCAACCTTATTTTCTAGTTATTAAATCCTTACGATTATGAAAAACAAATGTTTATCTGTATTGCTGCTCACGGGTATGTTTTTAGGTTCATGCGCCGATAAGCTGGACCTCTATCCTCACTCGTCGATGTCACCGGACGCAATCACTGAAAAAGATTTGCCGGCATTACGCATAGGCATGTACAACGATATGCAGAATGACCCGGGCGTGCATGCTTTTATCCTGTTCGATATCCTGGGAGGAAATCTTCATACCGCTTCGGGCTCACCGCTTGATTTAATCAATTCGCAGCTAAGTCCGCTTGCCGGCGTTGTTTCCAACGGCTGGAATGGCTATTATGGTGCGCTTTATCAGGTAAATAATGTAATCTCGATATGCGAAAACCAGGCTCCAAACAGTGTAAGGAATACCGCTTTAGGAGAAGCCTATTACTTCCGGGCACTGATCTACTATAACCTGCTGACCCGCTGGGGCGGAGTTCCTATTTACCGTAAAAATTCACTGGAAAAATTATCAAGAAATTCCAAAGAAGAAGTCTGGGCATTTATAGAAGAGAACCTCGATGCGGCAGAAGAGTTGTTAGGCGAATCCTCCAGCTATTATTATGTCTCTAAAGATGCGGTTGAAGCATTGAAAGCAAGGGTCTTTTTGTATCAGGATAAAAAGCCGGAAGCTGCGGCTATTGCTGAGAAGCTGATCACCTCCAATAAATACAAACTGGACAGCTTTGAGAAAATCTTTAGAAAGCAGGCCAATAGCGAGATTATTTTTGCATTTGAAAACCGGACAGAAGAATCAAGCATCAATATATCCGACCTGTTTTATTCCTATGCACACCCGAACAAAGGGCAAGGCGTTTACCGGGTTTCCCAGCAAATGGTGGATGCCTATTCTGGCACTGATAAGCGCAGGGATATTACCATCACAAATATTGCCGGAACCTATTGTATCAATAAATATCCCAGCGGCCAAACCGGCCGGGATCCTGTAATCATATCCAGAATTTCCGAATTGTATTTAATCAGCGCAGAAGCGCAAGGCAGAATCAAAGGCATTGACAGGCTGAACGAATTACGCCGTTACCGGGGATTGACTGATATATCGGTTACTTCCGATGAGCAATACCAGGAAGCGATGTTGAATGAGCGGAACTTGGAACTGTTCGGAGAAAATTTTAGGTATTACGATTTGGTGCGTACCAATACGGCAGTCGAAAAACTGGGTATTTTAAACTATCAGACGGTATTACCTATCCCAGGCCGTGAATTACAATATAATACTAACCTTGAGCCTAATCCAGGCTACTAATTAAAAGATTGTTAAAATGAAAAATATACATCACATTTTTCTGTCGATAGGACTTTCATTCTCCATGCTGTTCACAACAGGGTGCAGCAAAAATGAAGGATTAATTAAAGCCTATGAGCAGTTTATCCCAAATCCGAAAACAGCAGTTGCAACCAAAGTTGTCAACAACAGCGATCTTATAGCCCGTATCACTACCGATACAACATATAAGCTTATCGACGGACTGGAAGCTACCGAAATCCGTTACTTGTCTACTACCGGCTTATCCATAAAGGCTTTTGTTTTTGAAATAGATTTAACAAGCCCCAGCATCAGAATTGAAGTATCTACACCAAATAATTCACCTTCATTTGGTATGCAACCTATGACAAAGCAGGCAATATACGAAGACTTTGAAGGCCATAAAGTGTGGGCTGGTATCAATGCAGATTTCTACAATATGGACACCGGAGTACCACAGGGAATTGTGTATAAAGAAGGTCTGGCTATCAAAACTACAGTTACAGATGCCGTAAATACATTTTTTGCAATTACCAAAGATGGTAAGGCGGTTATTGGTGATCAACAGATGTATCCGGATATCAAAAATATCATTCAGGAAGCAGTAGGCGGAAGAGTTACCTTATTGAAAGATGGGGTTGCTGTTCAGCAGGTTGATAAGAGATTGGAGCCCAGAACGTGTATTGGGGTAAATCAGGATGGAACAAAGGTTTATATGCTGGTAGTAGACGGCCGCAATTTTCATTATTCTAATGGAATGAATTATGATGATTTAGCGAAATTTATGAAAGCGCTCGGAGCTTATCAGGCTATTAATCTGGATGGAGGAGGTTCAAGCACTTTCTTCATAAGAACAACTCCGTCTTTTGGCGCAGGCAGATTTGCTGTAAGAAACTGGCCAACAGATAATGGAGGTAAGGAAAGATCTGTAGCTAATGGTTTAATAGTGGTTTCTGTTACCAATTAAATACATATAATCATGATAAAAAAATCGATAATATTTCAGTTACTGGGCATGATACTGTTTTTTATGAGTATAGTTGCCTGTCGAAAAATAGATCAGGAGAGTTTTACGCCCAAAACACCAGAAATCAGTTTCGAACAGCAGGAAGTAAGAGTGGGTAATGATATAGATACTATTGAGGTAGATTTAAAATCAAATTTACCGTGGCGTGTTAAAACTGCGGCTAAATGGTTGTCTATATTAAATGCCAATGGTTCTGCAGATGATAAGGTTAGAGTGGCCATCCAAAAAAACAGAACGACTACCGAACGTCAGGCGACATTGGAAGCCTATATCACAGGAAAAGATAAAACAGAGCTTACCATTATTCAAAATGCAGGCGATCCGGCACCAGACTATACTCGTCATTTTTACGTACGGACAGATGGTTTGGAAGAAAGTGACGGGCTATCGTGGAGTAAATCAACAACTTTAGATGCAGCTTTAGACAGAGCCTTAAGCGGAGATATTATCCATGTAGCAGCGGGAACTTATAAGCCAAAGGTTACTATAACCGGAGGAAATACTTCTGCTGATAAGGATAAGACATTTGAGATAACACAAAATGTGAAGCTTATAGGCGGTTATCCGGAACAGGCAACGGTTGGTGCGGTTGCTAATCCGGAAATTAATAAAACCACCTTAAGTGGTCAGTTGGCAACTGGAAAGGTTTATCATACTATGGTTATTACAGCATTGCCGGAACAGGATAAAAAAGTGGAAATGGATGGTTTTACTATCAGAGATGGAAGTGCGCATTCTGCAAACAGCTCAGTTATAATAAACGGAATCGCAGTGAACAGAAGTTTCGGTGGGGGGCTGGTTGTGGCAGGTAGTAAAGTAGAAATTAAGAATAGTATCATTTCCAATAATGAAACTTCTACTCATTGTGCTGGGGTGTTTTTAACAGGTAATGCCCATGTAACGTTTAGAAATAGTTCTGTGTCCAGTAATTCAGGCTTAGTAGCTACAACAAACGGAGCAGGAATCTGGAATGATGGTTCGACACTTTACATGTATGATAGTGAAGTAGTAGGGAACAGAGGCGGTGGTGTAGGCGGTGGAATATATGCCATAAATACAGCCAGAACTTCATATAATTATCTGTTTAATGTTACCATAGCGAATAACGAAGTGGGGACTATGGGGGCTACTACCCGTACCGGAGCAGGTATATATGCCCGAGAGAAATCTAAATTTGTTATAGTTAACAGTACCATTTATGGTAATAAGAACAATGGGTCTGCGTTTGGAGCGGGTATATCTCTGTATGGGGTTTGTACAGTAGACTTGGTTAATTCAACAGTTTCTAATAATGACGGTGGACAAGGCAATACGGGAGTACCTGCGGGATCCGCAATTTAC
Source organism: Haoranjiania flava (assembly GCF_025631005.1). Classification (NCBI taxonomy): domain Bacteria; kingdom Pseudomonadati; phylum Bacteroidota; class Chitinophagia; order Chitinophagales; family Chitinophagaceae; genus Haoranjiania; species Haoranjiania flava. The sequence goes on along the minus strand of NZ_JAOTPL010000009.1, from coordinate 78,263 downwards.
AATAATCCGGCTCATGCCAATATCTTAAATATTTATAATTCCATTGTCTCTGGCAACACCGGAGCAACAGCAGAAGTAGGAGGCACAAATATCTCCCGTTCTTCCGTTATTGGAACAGGAGTATTCAATTATGATGGTGTTTTGGATGCTCGTCAAAGTTTCGATCCGACTACTGCATTTAATCCTTTCGGAAGATATGGAGGTTTCGGACAAACCGTCCCATTGGCAAATTCTGGAAGCGCAGCTGCAAAGTCTGGAATGAGTACATTGCAACTACAGATTTTAGCTTCAAACCTGGCTTTGGAAAGCGATTTACTATCTGTTGATCAAAATGGAAAAAGCCGATCTGGCAAAACAGTAATGGGAGCTGCAATTCCCCAATAGTTAAAATAAATGAGGGTGTCGCAAAATAAAAAAATGTCATTTCAACCATCTTAAGGAGACTTGTTTACCGGGTGGTAGGAATTTCTTTCTTAAGCGCTCCTGATGATTCGGGATGAACGATGAAAAAAACTTTTGAGACATCCTCTTATAAACCATTTTATGAAATATTTGAATTTAATACATCTTTTTCTGGCTTTATTAGTCAGTAATACCATTTTAGCGCAAACAGAACTATTCATAGTTCCTTATCCAAATAATGTAATGGTAAAAAAAGGTGCATTAAATTTTTCTAAAGGCGTATACATAGTTGGTAATTCAAATCAGAAGACATATTTACAGAAAATACTTAATGAAAGAGGGATTTTAAAAACTACCTGGAAAAAGGGAGTTCAGATTAATCTGCTGTTGAGCGCAAACGCATCTGATAATTCGGAATCATATGAGCTTTCTACTTTTGAAAACAAAGTAGAAATAAAAGCGACTACCGAGGCAGGCATTTTTTACGGAATTCAAAGCTTAAATCAGCTTATCCTCAAATCAATTGAAATCCCTTTGGTGACCATTAAAGATGAGCCCGCCTTTAAATGGCGATCGTTTATGCTGGACGAAGCCCGCTATTTTCATGGAAAGGAAGTTGTAAAGAAGCTTCTGGATGAAATGGCCTTATTAAAAATGAATAAATTCCATTGGCATTTAACTAATGATGCGGGCTGGAGAATAGAAATTAAAGCATTTCCATTACTGACTCAAATAGGTTCTAAAAGAGATAGTACGCAGATAAACGATAGCGGAAAAAAATGGAAGAGCGAAGTTTCGGACTACAAAGCGCATAGTGGTTTTTATACTCAGGAAGACATAAAAGAAATTATCGCTTATGCTGCCGAGCGCCAGATTACGATTATTCCCGAAATTAGTATGCCTGGGCATACTTCTGCGGCAATTGCCAGCTATCCTTATTTGGGAACGACCAAGCAAAAAATTAGGATTCCAACCCGTTTCGGAGTTGAAAGTGCAGTTTTAGACGTTAGTGACGAAAGGGCCAAACATTTCATTCACCAGGTTTTGCGAGAGGTTTCAGAATTATTTCCTTCGCAATATATCCATATAGGAGGCGATGAAGTGAGATTTGATCAATGGAAGAACTCTAAATTGGTGCAGGATTATATGACTAAGCATGCTATCAAAAACTATTATGATCTACATGTTCACTTTACAAACGAAGTATCAAAATTTGTAGAAGATTCTTTGGGTAAAAGGATAATAGGATGGAACGAGATATTGGGGAAAAACGTACATGAATGGGCAAATGAAGAAAATGCAAATACATCATTGTCTAAAAATGCGATAGTCCAATTTTGGAAGGGCGAGGCTAAAGATTTGCTGTTCGGCATAGATAGAGGCTATGAAATTATTAATTCGGATCACCGATTTACTTATCTGGATTATACTTATCAGCAAATTGATTTAAAAAAGGCGTACGGATTTAAACCGGTTCCCCCAGGTTTAAATACAGCCCAGCAGAAACTGATAATAGGCCTTGGTACGCACATGTGGAGTGAGTGGACTCCCACTTTTAATGATATTACATATCAGACTTTTCCGCGTATCGCAGCTTATGCAGAGTCTGGATGGACAAACGCACAGCATAAAGACTTTCCAAGATTTGAAAAGAATATCTCTTACCTGATAAACTATTGGAAATCTAAAAATTATAATTTACCCTAAGTTTTTTAATCTGTTTTACTGGATCATAATATTCTTAGATAGATTACAACAAATTAATATTTTAATTATAATTTTAAAGCATGAGAAGAAGAGATTTTTTCAGGAATGGTTCGTTGGCGTTTTTAGGCACTGCGCTTATTAATCCCGGCATTGGTCAAACAGCAGCGCGCACACAAAAATGGTCTGGCAAAACGGCCAGGAACATCATCTTTATGGTGAGCGACGGCATGAGCAACGGCACTTTGCAAATGGCCGATGCACTCATTTACAGGAAAGAAGGCCGCCACAGCCACTGGGTCCAACTGATGCAGCAGCAAGGCACCAGGCGCGCGCTGATGGATACGGCATCTGCCAGCTCCATTGTTACAGATTCTGCAGCGGCCAGCTCCTCGTGGGGCGGCGGCAAAAGAGTGCCCAACGGTTCGCTGAATGTGAATGCCGACGGCAGCTTTAACAAACCCATTCTGCAGAAATTCAAAGCAAAGGGAAAATCTGTAGGCTGCGTTACCTCTGTGCCCATCACGCATGCCACGCCTGCGGGCTTCTGCGTGAACAGCAATAAAAGAAGCGCCATGGAAGATATTGCGCTTGAGTATCATAAGCTCCGTTTTGATGTAATGATGGGCGGCGGGGTAAATATTTTTAGCGCTGATAAAAGAAAAGATAAACAGGATGTTTTCTCCCTGTTTCGCAACAGCGGCTTTAAAGTGGTGCGCAACAGGCAAGAGATGCTGAGCATCCCTGCAACCAATTCAGCGCCTGTGCTGGGCGTATTCCACGGTGAAAGCCTGCCTTACGAGATCGACAGGAGAAACGATGCTGCGCTGATCAGCAATACGCCGACGCTGGCAGAGATGGCCAAAACTGCCCTGCAGCAACTGAGCAGGAACAAGAATGGCTTTGTGATGCAGATAGAAGGCGGCAAGGTAGACTGGGCAGCACATGCCAATGATGCTGCAGCGCTGCTTTACGACCAGATAGCTTTTGACGATGCGCTGAAAGTAGCTATGGATTTTGTAAACAACAACAAAGACACCCTGCTGATAGTAACTACCGACCACGGCAATGCTAACCCCGGGCTGTTTTACGGCTCAAAGGCCGGTGATAATTTTGATAAATTACAAAGTGTAAAACATTCGAGCGACTGGATACTGATGGGGATCACGAAAGACAATACGGCTGCGCAGGTGAGGGAAAGAATTGAAGCGGCCCATGGCATTGGGGTGAGTACAGAGGAGGCCGGGGAATTATTAAAGCGCTATCAAAAGCTCGATAGCGAGGGTATTTATAACAGTTACAAGCTTCCGTTCAGGGAACTGGCCATTATGGAGCAGAAATATTTCAACATCGGCTTCGGCTCTATGGACCACTCGGGAGACTACGTTGAGCTGACGATGTTTGGCCCCGGCAGTGAGAACCTGCTGCCTTTTGTAAAAAACTACGAACTGCACAATTTCCTTTTGAAAGCGGCAGGCATAATGGCGTAAAACAAATTTCCTCATATAACCAAGTAGGAAAAAAAGGAATACCGGCTTGATCTACAGTAATTTGTTGCCAATGATCCAAGGGCGCTTTGTTTATCTCTGTTTATTTGCTTTGCATACGCATTGTCGCTGCTACAAAGCGCCAGGTTGATGCGGTACTGCCAATAAAATCAGGTTGCAGGTAACCTCCTCTGCAATGCGCAATCTGTATAGAGCACGCACATAGTCTAAATCAAAAAATCGGCACTATAGACCCAGCACTTGTTTGTGGCATTGTTTATGCTTTTGATTAAATTGCATACATTACCTACATTAAAACAGATAGTCATGAACGAAAATAGAGAAGATAAAAATGTAAAATCTGTTGCCAAAAAGCTGGCAGAAGAGCAGTGTAAAGAAGAGCCTGAAATGCATCACCTGCCTACAGATGGTAAGAAGCCGGGTGAGCTGGAAGATTTTAAAAAAAGCCTGGATAACAACCCCGGCAAAAAAGAAAAAACAAATAATGAGGAATAGCGTTGGATAAGATCATTCCCCTCCTGGGATATTCTTATGCTTTCGTACCCGGTGCGGCGCCATCCATCTTTACAATCTTTGGTTTAAAGCTGCCAACAATGTCAACAAGATTGTTCTGGGCGCGCATTACCGCGTCAATGTCTTTATAGGCAAAAGGCGCTTCGTCCAACCCGGCGCCAAGCAGTTTAACACCGGATTTATGTAAAGCTTCTTTTAATTCACTGTGTGAAATGGTCTCCATTGCTTTGGTCCGGCTCATCTTTCTTCCTGCTCCGTGTGAAGCAGAATTCACTGAAGCCTCATTTCCTTTGCCTTTTACAATATAGCCGTTGGCTGTCATACTGCCGGGGATGATGCCCAGCACATCTTTACCCGCCGGTGTGGCTCCTTTCCTGTGCACAATCACATCACGGTTTTCAAATTTTTCCTTCCAAGCAAAATTGTGGTGGTTCTCTACCATCTTTACCGGCCGCTCGCCCAACTGCCTGGCTATTTTTTCATGAATAATGTGGTGGCAGGCGCTTGCATACTCGCCCGCCAGGTTCATGGCTATCCAGTATTCCTGCCCTTCCTGCTCATCCAATGAAAGCCAGGCGAGGTTCCTGGCTTCTGCAGGCAGCCTTCTTTTTTGCATAGCCAATTTGGTATAGTGGCCGGCAATACTGGCTCCCAGCCCACGCGAGCCGGAGTGCGATAGCAAGCCTGTATATTTGCCTTTGGGAATACCTAATATTTCATCATCTTCCTCTATGATCACTTCGCCAAACTCTACAAAATGATTTCCTGAACCGCTGGTGCCGAGCTGCTTCCAGGCTTTTGTGTGCAGGCTTCTCAGCAGACCATGCTCGTAAAATGCTTTATTTTCCATCACAGCATGGTCAGCAGCTTTGTCTAACTGTGCGCCGCTGCCGAATTTAGTATTTTCAATTATTTCTCTTGCAAAGTAATTTTCTTTTTCCTTTAATGCTTTAGGATCGATGTTAAAGACCGACAGGCACATCCTGCAACCAATGTCTACACCCACTCCATAAGGGATTACTTCGTTGGCTGTAGCCAGTACGCCGCCGATAGGTAATCCATATCCGTGGTGCGCATCTGGCATCAGTGCACCGATGACGGCTACAGGTAGTTTGGCTGCTGTATACATCTGGCTCGTGGCGCCTTCTTCAATAAATTCGGCTCCGAAAATATTAAAAGGTACACCCTGGTTGTTTAAGGATGTTTCATAAAGTTCGGTCTTTGCGGCAGGTTTTAATTGTAAGGCAACCGGCGCGAGTCGTTCATCTTCCAGGAAAGCCTGGGGTTTATCCAATACATCTTTTAATATCTTTAACGCCTGCTCCCTGGTATTGTGCTTAAAAAATTTTTTGGCAATATTTATTGCCAGGCTTACCACAGGCCCTTCGGGATAGCCGATTGCTCTTAGTTCCTTGCCGGTGATCTTTAGTTTTTTCATGTGTATAATTTTTATTTTTTCTTTATGGCCACATGGAATAGCCTTTATTCATTCGCGGTTGGTATGCAACTTTGCTTATGGCTATTTCATGTGTGTAAATTTTAGTGCGCCGCTTTACGGCAGTTTTAATGGTTGCCTGGAATTACTTCCAGTGAACTTCTATGCGCTTATTCATGCTCGATTGGTAAACGTGTATGGTTTATGGCTATTTCATTTATAGATTTATACTGCGTAACAGGCTTTGATAATAGCTATAACCATTTGTGTCGAATGCATTAATTCTCTGTCAAAACATGTTCCCTCCTAAAGCCAATAGGGCGTATATTTTGTTCGGCATAATCTGTATTGTTTGCATTCATTAATTCCGCGAGCGTCATTTCCCGTTTTACTGTTATTTCCTTTTCAAGAAACTCGCATAGTTGTTGGGCTTTATCTATTTTCAATTTACCGAATTCATACCTTGCAATAAGCCTGCCTTTACGCATTAATGCATTATCTATGGTTGAAATATTACTATTAAAGGTACATATGATTTGCACATTTAAACAATCGCTCAAAAGCCCGTCACTCAGGTTTAACAGGTTGGAGACTGAAGAAACAGCATTGACTTTTCTGTCCATTATTATATTCTCGGCGTCTTCAATAATAAGTATTGCATTTGGATTATCGATCAGCAAATCAATAAACGTTGGATCCATCAAATTTTCTGCAACGGAGGGCGAAACAAATAAAATACGCTTATCTACTTCTCCGATTAAATATCGTAAATAAGTAGTTTTGCCTGTGCCGGGAAGTCCATGCAAAAGCACAATACCTTTATCGTTAGGTGTTTTGAGCCTTGCAAGAATATCTCTGTGAACCTGTAAAAAATCATCATTATAAAAGTATTCTATATTTAGTTGAGTAGATTTTATATCCAGTGTTTTAAGAATTAACCCGTCTTCGCCATTAACAATAATATTCATCTCGTTTTCTCTTTGCTTTTTCTTTTCTTTAAATATAGATATACTTTTTACAAGCGTTTCAATTTGTTCAGACTTGTTTTGAGGATACAGAAATTCTGCATAAGCCATAGATAATTCTATCAATATTGCTCCTTTCAGCATTATGATTATCATATCGGCTTTTAATTCATTACTTTCATGTGTATATTTTTTATTTTTTCTTTATGGTCACATGGAATAGTCTTTATTCATCCGCGGTTGGTATGCACCTATGCTTATGGCTATTTCATGTGTATATTTTTTAGTGCGCCGCTTTGCGGCTGTTTTTAATGGTCGCATGGAATAACCTTTATTCATCCGCGGTTAGTATGCACCTTTGCTTATGGCTATTTCATGTGCATAATCATTATAGGTATAAATATGTTTTATCTGCGCGTGGAAATTTTGCTGCAAATATTTCAACGCTTCAGTAATATTGATGTCGTTTACCAATGTAATGGATGGGGTATCATTAAAAAGATAAAAATAAAAGGCCTTGCTTTCCAGGTACCTGTTTCTGAAATAAAAATTAAATTCTTTTTTTCTACGGTATAGCCTGAATAGCAAAAGCATTGTACCTAAAATAATCCCGATTATAATTGTTTCCATTTTAAAATTTTTCTTTTGTTTTTTAGCATATAAAAAGCCCGATCATGTTGCGATCGGGCTAATATTATACACTTACATAATTTATATATGCCGATCGCTTAAACCTTCAATAAAATCAATATCATAGACATGGCTATAGTTTTGCTTCAACAAAGCAGTTTCTTCTATTGAAGTCTTTTGTTTATATAAATAATATATGCACATCTTTTTTTTATTTTACACATAAAAAAACCCCGGAACGCCGGGGGTAATTATGTTGAGTATTTCTTAAAAATTATTCTACTACATATCACGTCCCGTAGGTTACAACTTCACCGTTGTTTTCCTGCTTTTTATCAGTGTGTATATTTATATTAAAGTTTATCATGTTACTAATCTTTAGAGATGCAAAATTGTAATCATTTTTTCGAATTAACAAAAAATTCTTAAAAGTGGCCTTCACCGATATTAAAAGATTATTTTAATAATACTGACAATCTTTCATCTTCGAAATCATCTATTATCAATAAAATATTGTTGTAGTCTTCAAAATCTTCTTTCGGGTGAAACGTAGTAATGGCAACTGCTTTCATGCCTGCATTGGCAGCAGCGCGTATACCCATAGGCGAGTCTTCAAAAACAATACAATCTTCAGCCGCCACCTGCATGAGTTTGGCGCATTTTAGAAATACTTCCGGATCGGGTTTGCTTTTTTCCACCTCGTCTGCACAGATGTATCCGCAAAAAAATTTTTCTACAGGCAGGTTGGTGTATACATAATCTACGTTTGATCGCGGCGCGGCCGTGCCGATAGACATGGGAATTTTTTTCAGGTGCGCATTTTCAAGAAAATTGTCCAGGCCTCTGATCAATTTCAGGTCAGGCAAAAAATCTTTTTGATATTGTATTTCTTTTTTCCTGGAAATAGCTTCCATTTCTTCCTCGCTGAAGCCATGCCCTTCGCCCAGCATTCTTTCAAATATCTCTGCTGCTTTGCCGTAAATATGCAGTTTGCTTTCTTCCGCGGTTTTGGTGCATCCGAGCGATTGAAAAACCTTGTACCACGCATCGGCATGATAGTGCATATCATCGATCATGGTTCCGTTCATATCAAAAATAAAAGCCTTCATAATTATCGCTTTGTTGTTATTTCTTCTGTAGATCCGTCTTTTTTTCCTAAAATAAGTTTGTGGGCCCTGCTGATGAACAACCCGCATACAACCACGCCCGGTATATTGTGGATAGAGGTTTCCAGCGATGCGGCATCATTGATCAAGCCAAAATCACAATCAAGAATATAGTTGCCGTTATCCGTTATGAAAGTTTCCTGTTCTTTTTTGCGCAAGGTTGGCTTCGCGCCTAACTTTTCGAGATGTTCTGCTGTTCTTTGCCAGCCAAACGGCACTACTTCCACTGGTATGCCAAACGCGCCTAATTGTGCCACATACTTGCTTTCATCGGCTACAATAATGTAATATTTAGTGATGTTGGCAATGATCTTCTCGCGCAACAATGCGCCGCCGCCTCCTTTGATCATATCGAGTTGCCGGTCTATTTCATCGGCGCCGTCAATGGTGATGTCTATGCTGCTTACCTGCGCGATGTCTGTAAGAGGAATATGAAACTGTTCGGCCAGCTTCTCCGATTGTATGGAAGTGGCTGTACAGGTGAGTTGTAAGCCTTCATTTGCTATCCTTTCACCTATTTTTTTTATTGCCCAGCAGGCGGTTGAACCTGTGCCGAGCCCTATCACCATATTATTTTCTACATAAGCTGCTGCCTGCTCTCCGGCCAGTTGTTTAGGATCCATTCTTGATTTTTTTGAATGGCAAAGGTATCTGAAAATAAAAAGATGTACAAATGGTCTTAAAGCCATATGCGAGCTACAATGTATTATTTTATCTGTTCTTTTTAATAAACATTAGTAACTTTGCTTTCTTTTTCCTGTTTCAATGAGCGACCAAATTAAACACGAGTGCGGATTAGCATTTATCCGGTTAAGAAAACCCTTATCGTATTACCTTGAAAAATACGGAACTGTGATGTACGGTTTAAATAAACTGTACCTGCTGATGGAAAAGCAGCACAACCGCGGGCAGGACGGCGCAGGCATGGCATCGGTGAAGTTAGATACATCTTCCAGCACGCCCTATATGATGCGTTCCCGGAGCAATTCCACACAACCGATTGCCGACATCTTCGGCAAAATTGGCGCTGAGATCAAGGAGCTGGAAGCACACCAGCCGGATATTCAACAGCACCCAGAGTTTATTAAGGCGCATTTACCTGCTTTAGGCGAATTGATGCTTGGCCACTTGCGCTATGGCACGCAGGGAAAAAACAATGTAGAGTTCTGCCACCCTTTCCTGAAACGCAGCCTGGAAAAAAGCAAGAACCTTACACTTGCCGGTAATTTCAATCTGGTAAATACCGAAGAGCTTTTTAATTCTGTAGACCTGAGCATGGGAGAGTTTCAGCGCCAAAGCGATCTCGCTGCCATGATGGAAGTGATATACCATTACCTGGCTATGGAAAGCGACAACACCAACGGCAACCCCAGCTTGCAGAAAGTGCTGGAAAATGCGGCAGCTAAATTCGACGGTGGTTTTACGGTAGGCGGGCTGGTTGGCAACGGTTCCGGTTTTGTGTTGAGAGACGGCAACGGCATTCGGCCAGCTTATTATTATACAGATGATGAAGTGATTGTAGCAGCCAGCGAGCGCGCATCTATACGTACCACTTTTAATATAGGAGAAGACCGCGTGAAACCTTTACCGGCCGGTCATGCATTGATTGTAGATCCGCAGGGTGATTTTAAAGTAGCTCGCGTACTGCCCGAAATGGAAAAACGCGCCTGCAGCTTTGAACGTATTTATTTCAGCCGTGGAGGTGATGAAAAAATATACAGGGAAAGAATAGCGCTTGGCTACCACCTTAGCCAGACTGTGCTGGAAGCTATCAACTACGATCTTAGAAATACCATTTTTTCTTACATACCCAATACTGCAGAAGTAGCCTACTATGGTTTGGTAAAAGGTATGGAAGACTATTTAAATAAAATAAAAGTTGAGCGCATCCTGAGTTGGGAGAAAGATTTTACCAGGGAAAAGCTGGAAGAAATGGTGAACAGGAAGATCCGCCAGGAGAAAATTGCCATCAAGGATGTGAAGATGCGCACCTTTATTACCGCTGATTCCGGCAGGAATGAAATGGTGCAGCACGTTTACGATATTACCTATGGTACCGTGCGTCCCGGCACTGATACGTTGGTAGTAATTGATGATTCTATAGTGCGTGGCACCACTTTAAAAGAAAGCATCATCAGGATGCTTTCCAGGCTGAAGCCTAAAAAAATCATTATAGTTTCTTCTGCGCCGCAGATACGCTACCCCGATTGTTACGGCATAGACATGAGCCGCATGGGCGATTTTATAGCATTTCGAGCTGCACTTGAGCTTTACAACGACAGGGGTATGCAACAGTCCGTGCGCGACATTTACCAGGAATGCAAAGCGCTGGAACAGTTTGACCAGTTGCACACCAAAAATGTTGTGAAACAATTTTACAAACCATTTACGGCTCATGAGATATCCGCAAAAATAGCGCAACTCATTACCGCAGAAGATATTGATATACCGGTGGAAGTGATCTTCCAGACCATTGAAGACCTGCACAACAGTTGCCCTACCAATACAGGCGACTGGTATTTTACCGGCAACTATCCAACGCCGGGCGGCAACAGGGTAGTAAATAAGGCATTCATTAATTTTATGGAAGGTATAGAAACAAGAGCATATTAGCCTTGTAAAAGATTTAATATTCGTATATGCAAAAAAACGATAAGGCGGCCAGGATGATTATTGGCATAGTTTCTCTCGTAATTTTTATAGCCATTGTTGCGCTCGACCGCCATGTGGTACAGGTACCTTACCCCTTCAGCTTTGACGTACATATTTTTGCACTCATCAATGCAGTGATCAATTCATGTGTGGCACTGCTGCTGATGCTGGGTTTCCTTGCCGCGAAACAAAGAAGGTATCTCTTACACAAAAAACTCATGTTGTTCGCAATTATTTTCTCCGTATTGTTCCTGGTGTCATATATCTGCCACCACATGTGGGCGGGCGATACAAGTTTTGGGGCAAAAGGAATGATCCGCTATATTTATTATTTTATTCTCATTACGCATATTATTCTGGCAGGCCTTATTCTCCCGTTTATATTATTTACAGCATACCGCGGCCTCACAGGAGAATATGACAAGCATAGGAAAATAGCGCGTTACACCTTTCCGCTATGGTTGTATGTAGCCGTTACCGGACCGCTTATTTATATTTTAATATCTCCATATTATTAATTCTTCCTTCTAAAATAAGACCAGGAAAAAATAGTTGCAAAAAAACTAAAATAATAGTTGTTTATTTAAAGTTTTAGTTGTAGGTTTGTATTGACTAAAACTCAAATTATGTCTGCAAAAAAACAACAGGAGAAAAAAACCCTTACGAGGGCAGAAGAGCAGCTTATGCATATTCTTTGGGATTTAAATGGCGCCTACCTCCGCGAGGTAATGGATGCATTGCCGGAGCCAAAGCCCCACCAGAATACGGTGGCTACTTTTTTAAAGATAATGGTAGATAAAGGTTTTGTAGAAGTAGAGGTGATCGGGCGAATCCACAAGTACGTGCCGGCCATTAGCAAAGATGCTTATTCAAAAAGATCTTTGAGCGGGTTGGTTAAGAACTATTTCAGCGGCTCGTATAAGCAGGCAGTCTCCTTCCTGGTGGAAGAAGATAAGCTAAGCATACAGGACCTGGAATTGCTGCTGAAAGAGTTGAAGAAAAAATAGTACATCACTTTAATAATTCAGGTTATGGTTGCCTATATCATCAAGGTAATCTTATGCTCCGGCATACTATACCTTTATTACGTATTGTTTTTGCGCAACAGGAAATTTCATCCTTACAACCGCTTTTATTTATTGTTTGCCGTGGTTGCCAGCTTTCTCATACCGCTGTTGAGAATAGATGTGTTTATACAGGGCGATAATGAGCGCATAAGCAGGCTGGTAGGGTGGTTGTATGCCAGCCAGCCGGCAGGAGAAATGATACTTGTTACAACCCGCCCAACTATTTCCTGGGAATCATTGGCATATTATGCTGTTGTGTCTATCTCTGCAGTATTGCTGTTGTTAGTAATGATAAGGATTGCCAGGATTTATCATTTAAAAAAACGATACCGGACTCAACAGGTGGCAGATATTACTATTGTGACAACCGATCTTCCTGAAGCGCCGTTTTCATTTTTCAGGAATTTGTTCTGGCGCGAAGATATTTCTCTAGAAGAAGAGGCCGGCAGGCAGATCATGCGGCACGAGATGGCGCACATCCGCCAGCACCATTCCTGGGACCGCGTGTTTTTACAAACGGTAAAAGCAGTGTGCTGGTTTAATCCCATATTCTATTTAATCGAGAAAGAGATAACACTTATCCACGAATACATAGCAGATGAGCAAGCCATTGCAAGCAAAGACGGACGCGCTTTTGCGGCCATGCTGCTGCGTTCGCAGGTAAGTAGTTTTTCGTATAGTCCCGGCCAGGCAATTTTTTATTCATCCATTAAAAAAAGACTACACATGCTTACAAATAATCAAAAAACCAAGTACAGTTATACACGCAGATTGCTGGCATTGCCACTGCTGGGCTGCATAGCATTTGCCATCGGGCTCAACGTGCAAAAAGCAGAAGCCAGAGAAACAATTAAAGAACTGGAAAACCAGCTGGCCATGGCGCAAAGTACTACACAGGACACACTGCCTCCCCTGAAAGGAAAGGGGAAAGGAGTAGTGATAATGACAAAAGGGGAAGTAAAAGTACTTGAAAATGGAAAGCCATTTGCCACAGTAAGCGGAGATGGGCCATTAACTATTTCACCCAACGACAGCTCAATTACAAAAGCTTTAATTATTGTGGATGGAAAGCCCTTGGAACAAAACACGGATTTGGGTAAAATAAATCCGAACAACATAGAATCTATTAATGTTTTAAAAGACGAAGCTGCTGCAAAAGCATACGGGCAAAAAGGCAAAAACGGCGTTTTAATAATAACGACCAAGGAACGAGCTGCAATTGACATAAGAAAAGAGGGAGAAACATCAGCCGACAACGGCTCGCCCAGGATTAAGCTTAAGAACGTAAAAGGCGACCCATTATATATAGTAGACGGTAAGCCTTTAGAAAAAGGTGAAACCTTGGAAAAAATTGATAAAGACAACATACAGGCTATCAATATTATAAAAGGTGAAGAAGCTACCAAACTTTACGGTGAAGCAGCTATAAACGGTGTTGTGATAGTATTATTGAAAGATAAACAGAAAGAAGATACTGCGCCAGCTGCAATTAAAAAAGAAGAGAAATACGATAAGGAATTTACAAGCGTTCAGCAGCCTGCGAGCTACCCGGGAAGCTGGAGCCAGTTTATAAACAGGAACCTGGATCATAACGTGATCACCAATAACAAAGGGCCTGCCGGTAGATATAAAGTTACTGTTTCTTTCAGGGTAGATAAGGAAGGTAATATATCTGAGGTGAAAGCTTTAAATAATCCCGGGTATGGAACCGCCGCTGCAGCCGCCAGCACGGTCAGCAAAAGCGGAAAGTGGAATCCTGCCAGACAAAATGGTGTAACTGTTATTTCAAGAAAAAAAATAGAAATTGTTTGGGTTGTAGATGAGTCCGGGTCTACCACGGTCTATACCAATTCATAGATAAATCTTACTGTTGGTATCGTATACATTTATTTTAGGCACCCGTTCCTCCAAAGAACGGGCTTTTTAGTTTACAAATAATAGATAAAAGCTGATTTATTGCAGTTTGGCGCGGGATTTGTGTGTTTACAATCAAAATCTAATTATTACAATTTTATCTGAGCTTTATAAATAAAATTAAAACTTTTTTTATGAATAACACTATCCTGGAGCTGGCAAAAAGTTATTTGGGAGATGCTTTTTCTCAGGATGCTTCCACCAAGTTAAATGAGAGCAGCGACGGCATCACTAAAGCATTGGGAGCCATTGTGCCGGCTATTTTTGCGGGCGTAAGCCGCAAAGCCAACACAGATGCTTCATTCATGTCAACGGTATTCAGCCTGGCCAAAAATATTTTTACAAACGGCAGCCTTAATAATTTAAACAATGTATTCGGAAGCAACCAAAACTCATCTGCTACACAGGCCGGTACATTCGTGAGAAACCTCTTTGGCAACGGCTTTCACAGCATTGTAGAAAAAATATCTTCCTATGCAGGCATAAAGCCTTCATCCACAAGAGATCTTTTTGAAGCTTCTTCCATAGCTTCTTTGGGAAGTGTAGGCAGAGATGCTGTTGAGAACGGATCTACCGTAAGTTCAATAACAGACTTCTTTAAAAATAATGAATCTTCATTCTTAAGCGCTATTCCCCCATCGCTGGGGCTTACCTCATTGTTGACAAATGTGGATGCAAGCGTAACGGGAGGCACAGAACATACTCCCGTTCAGCAAGAGCCGGCAGCCGACTACAACCGGCATGAACCGGAGGATAAGAAAAGCGGTAACAAGTTTTTAATACCCTTGCTCCTGGCGCTGGTAGCAGTAGCGCTATTGTTGTTCCTGTTAAAGCAGTGCAATAAAACTCATGATGAAGTAACCACTGCAATAGACTCAACCACTGTAACCGCAGCAGATACAATAGCTGCTAGACCAGCACTAACCACGACTTCCAGGGAACCTTTGGTGGTTACCCTTCCCAGCGGACAGACAGTGCAGGCATATAAAGGCGGTATAGAAGATCAGGTGGTTACCTTCCTGAAATCGCCTGAATACGCCAGCGCAACAGAAGAACAGCTCAAAAACAGGTGGTTTAATTTTGATAACATTAATTTTGAATTCGGTACCTCAAAACTTACTCCTGAATCGCAGGTACAGTTTGATAACCTTGTAGCTATACTGAAAGATTTTCCTGACGCAAAAGTAAAAGTGGGTGCATATACCGATAAAAAAGGCAATGATGCGGCTAATTTAAAATTGTCCCAGGAGCGCGCTAATGCCATTAAAAACGCACTTGCTGCAGCAGGCACACAGATCACAGGCGCAGAAGGCTATGGCGAAAAATTTGCTACAGTGCCTGAAACCGCTGACGACCAGGCAAGAGAAGTTGACCGCAAAACCGCTATCAGGTTTGTAAAATAATAAATAGAAATCCGTAAAAACACTTAACAACTAAAACACTTATTTCTATTTTTTAAACGACTGCCCGGGAAACCGTGGCAGTTTTTGTTGCATAGGGAAGGGTTGTTTCCGGAAATAATATAGTACCTGCCCCTTTATATTGAAAATGATACAATTTCTTCCTGATCCAATGGAGCTGCTTAGAAACAATAAATGTAAAGTATAACTTGCGATTACATTTGTAACGCAAAGGCAAAGTTTTACACAAACAAAAAGTATTGTACACGTCAGCACAATGCTTCGTTCTTGCTGCAAGCCGAAACAGAAGTGTGTGTTTGCAAAACTCCGTAGCTTAGAAGCAAAAGGTATTGTGTTTTTGATAGTATCATACTTCTTAAAGCCGATAGATGTTTAGTTGCCACAGCCTTGTGAATTCTTTGGGAGAGCCACATAAAAAAAGCCACTCAGTATGAGCGGCCAATTATATAAACTTGGTTTGGTTTAGGCTTTGTTGCTGTTTCCGCCTCTTAACAGTGCCACTAATAAGAGGATAAAAACTAATCCGCCAACGATCCATACCCAGGTTTGGGAGTACCATACGTCGGATTTAGCGCCACCCAGATCTACGTCTACATCCAGTTTAGATGTTTCCTGGGCAAAAGTTGTCATTAAGCTTGCAAAGAACATTCCTACTGTTGCAAGAACTGTGTGTGTTAGTTTAGTCATAGAATATGAAATTTTAAGTTTAAACAATGATTCAAATAAAAATATACTAAAACTATGCCAAGAAATTAACTTATATTCAGTAATTGACTTAAAAAAATTTCAATTTAATTTGGAAAAATAAAATAAGAATGTACCTTTGCAATCCCAAATTAAAAAATTGGGTAAGATTATGTCTCAGAGAATAAGAATTAAATTACAATCATACGATCACAGCCTGGTAGACAAATCTGCCGAGAAAATCGTGAAAACAGTACGTGGTACCGGCGCAGTAGTTACAGGTCCCATTCCTTTGCCTACGCATAAAAAAATCTTTACTGTTTTGCGTTCTCCGCACGTGAACAAGAAGAGCCGTGAGCAATTCCAGTTAGCTACACACAAGCGTTTGCTGGATATTTATACATCTTCCTCCAGGACGGTAGATGCGTTGAGTAAATTAGATCTTCCCTCAGGTGTTGAGGTAGAGATCAAGGCATAATCAGTTTTTTCCGGGCAGCATGCTGCCGACAGTTCTTACAAAAAAACATCGTCATCTCTCAATCCGCATCTTAAGGTAAGGAGAAAAGAGCTCTGATCTGAAATAATTAACCGTTTCAAAGCAATTTGAAACACAACATATAAACAAAGCCCTTCGAGGTTTGTTTATCGCCGGTACTTCTGAAATTTCTCAAAAAGAAATAAAAAAAGAAAAGGTCGGTGAAAACTGGAGATTGAATTTCTGCACCATTCAGAAATGTCTCAATAACCTGGCGGGGCATAAACCGCAAATTAAAATGAAAGCTATTATTGGTAAAAAGATTGGTATGACCAGCATATTTGGCCCCGAAGGGAAACAAGTAGCGGTTACCATCATTGAAGCTGCTCCCAACGTAGTGACTCAGGTCAAAACTACAGAATCGGATGGTTATAATGCATTGCAGCTTGCATTCGGCGAGAAAAAAGAAAAAAATACCCCCAAAGCCGAGTTAAATCATTTCTCAAAAGCCAACACTACGGCTAAGAAAGTTGTAAAAGAATTTCGCGATTTTTCTATCGATAAAAATATTGGAGAAACAGTTGCTGTGGACATCTTCGAAGAAGGAGAAACAGTAAGTGTGGTTGGCATTACCAAAGGTAAAGGCTTCCAGGGTGTTGTAAAGCGCCACGGCTTTTCCGGCGTGGGAGATCAGAGCCACGGCCAGCACGACCGTCAGAGAGCTCCAGGTTCTATCGGCGGATCTTCCTATCCATCAAGAGTATTCAAAGGCATGAGAATGGCCGGAAGAATGGGTGGCGACAGAGTGAAAATGAAAGGACTTAAAGTGGTAAAAATTTTCCCTGAAAAAAATTACATATTGGTTAGCGGCTCAGTACCCGGACATAACGGAGCGGTAGTTTTCATTCAAAAATAAAGTAAAGCATTCCTTTACAGAAAATAGAAAAAAATGCAAGTAGAAGTTTTAAATATACAAGGACAAAAGACCGGCAGAACCATTGAATTACCGGAAGATATATTCGGCGTAGAACCCAACGACCACGCTATTTACCTTGCTGTAAAGCAATACCTGGCTGCACAGCGCCAGGGTACACACAAAGTAAAAACCCGCGCCGAGGTACAAGGTTCCAGCCGCAAGCTGCATAAACAAAAAGGTACCGGCGGCTCCCGTAAAGGTAATATCCGCAACCCGCTGTACAAAGGCGGTGGAGCTATCTTCGGCCCCAAACCTCACGGTTATGCGTTTAAACTGAACAAGAAAGTTAAGAACCTGGCTAAGATCAGCGCACTTTCTTACAAAGTAAAAGACAATGCCTTAGTGGTGGTGGAAGACCTGTCTTTCGATGCACCTAAAACAAAGCAAATGGCAGATGTGCTGAAAAGCATGGAGATCAACAACAAGAAAGTATTGTACATCTTATCTGAAAATAACAGCAACGTATACCTGAGCATGAGAAATCTGCCTAAAGTACAGAGCACGATTATCGATGATATAAACACTTACAACATTGTAAATGCAGATGTACTGGTATTGAGCGAAGGCGCTGCCAAATTAATAGCAGAAGCAGCAGAAGAAGCTGTGGCATAAAAAATTGAATAACCGTTAGAGATAAGGGAGGAAACGAAGCATAAAGTAAATTTAGAATTCCAACCGACAATTAAAAACATAAAAAGATACAGGGATGAAACTCAGTGAAGTCTTAATAAAACCCATACTTACCGAAAAAGCCAACGCTCAGCAGGAAAAACTGAACAGGTATACTTTTAAAGTAAACCGCAGGGCTAACAAGCTGGAAATAAAAACAGCTATCGAAGCTTTTTACGGTGTAGCAGTGGTAGACGTAAATACCCTTGTTGTTCCCGCCAAAAACAAAGCACGCTTTACAAAAGCAGGCTACATACAGGGTGTAAAGCCGGCTTACAAAAAAGCTTACGTAACCGTAGCTGAAGGCGAAACAATAGATCTTTACGCAAATATTTAATAAAATAAACTTATAGCAATCGGAGCTGATACTTCCGAAAAAATATAGAAAGATGGCTTTAAAAAAATTCAAACCCATTACCGCAGGCTCCCGCTGGAGAATAGGAAATGCATACGCTGAAATCACAACCAATAAACCCGAAAAAAGTTTATTGGAGCCCCAACACAAAACCGGGGGCAGAAACGCCCAGGGACGCCGTTCCATGCGTTACAGAGGCGGCGGACACAAACAGCACTATCGTATTATAGATTTCAAACGCGATAAAAGAGGTATAGAAGCTAAGGTAGTTTCCATTGAATACGATCCGAACCGTACAGCATTCATCGCATTGCTTCAATATACTGACGGCGAAAAAAGATACATCATTGCACCGAAAGGTTTGCAGGTGGGCGCTACAGTAGTAGCCGGCGACAGTGTAGCCCCTGAATTGGGAAATGCACTTCAACTTAAAAATATGCCTTTGGGTACCATCATCCACAACGTGGAGCTGCAACCCGGCCAGGGCGCTAAAATGGTAAGAAGTGCAGGCGCATCTGCCCAGCTGAGCAACAAAGAAGCTGCTTACGCCACGCTTAAAATGCCTTCAGGTGAGTTAAGAAAAGTACTGATCAATGTATACGCTACCGTAGGTGAGGTTTCCAACTCTGACCACAGCTTAAGAAGCTACGGTAAAGCAGGTGCTAAACGCTGGAAAGGTATCCGTCCGCGCGTAAGAGGTGTAGCCATGAACCCTGTAGATCACCCGATGGGTGGTGGTGAAGGTAGAGCTTCAGGCGGGCATCCGCGCAGCAGAACCGGTAAATACGCTAAAGGTGAGATCACCCGTAAGAAAAAAGGTTCTGATAAGCTTATCATTCAGCGCAAAAACGGTAAAAAATTAAGTAACAGGTAATTATTTATAATAGTTAAAATGGTCTCGCTACCGGCGGGATAAATCAACAAAAAGAAACAATATGGGTCGTTCGATTAAAAAAGGTCCTTACGTAGATCATAATTTAGAGGAAAAAGTGTTGGGTATGAACGAAGGCGGCGCTAAGAAAGCCGTTGTAAAAACATGGAGCAGGCGCTCTACCATCACTCCCGATTTCGTAGGACACACATTTGCGGTACACAACGGGAACAAATTCATACCGGTGTATGTAACTGAATTCATGGTAGGCCATAAATTAGGAGAGTTTGCACCAACCAGGAACTTCAGAGGACACGCAGGTAGCAAAAAATAATTAAGATAAAATCAATAGTAAAGTTGACAAGTTGTGAGTGGTAAGAAAAACTTACAACCTACAACTCAAAACTTAAAACTTAAAAAAAATGGAAGCAGTAGCTAAATTAAGAAATTATCCTACAGGGCCGCGCAGAATGCGTTTGCTGGCAGATGTAGTTCGCGGAATGGACGTAGATAAAGCACTTTCTGTTTTAGAACATCATCCGCAACACAACGCAGTGCCTTTGGCAAAATTGCTGAAGAGCGCCATTGCTAACTGGGAACAGGGTAATGACGGAAAAAGTGCCGCAGATGCTAATCTGGTTGTGAAAACGATTTTTGTAGATGAAGGCCGTACTATTAAACGTATGCGCCCTGCACCTCAAGGTCGCGGATATAAAATTCGCAAACGCAGCAATCACGTAACAATAATAGTAGATTCAAAAAATTAAAAATAAAACATGGGTCAGAAAGCAAATCCTATAGGTAACAGGTTGGGTATCATCCGCGGATGGGACAGTAACTGGTATGGCAACGATAAGGATTATTCCAAACGTTTAATTCAGGATCATAAGATCAGAACCTACTTAAACGCCCGTATCAACAAAGGAGGAATTTCAAAGATCGTTATCGAGCGCACTTTAGGAAAATTGATTGTAACTATTCATACTTCCAAGCCCGGTATCATCATCGGTAAAGGCGGTAATGAAGTAGACAGGATCAAGGAAGAATTGAAGAAATTAACCAACAACGACGATGTTCAGATCAATATATTAGAGATTCGCCGTCCTGAGCTGGATGCCGCAATTGTAGGAGATACTATTGCACGCCAGATCGAGAACCGCATCAACTTCAAACGCGCTATTAAAATGGCTATTGCTTCCACACTCAGAATGGGTGCAGAAGGTATCAAGATCAAAGCCAGCGGACGTTTGGGCGGTGCAGAGATCGCACGTTCGGAGGAATTTAAGCAGGGCCGCGTGCCGTTGCACACTTTCCGTATGGATATTGACTATGCAAGCGTATTTGCACAGACTGTTTACGGTAAAATAGGATTGAAAATATGGATCTGTAAAGGTGAAGTTTTAGGCAAAAGAGACCTGAACCCTAATTTCATCAGCGGAGCCAAAGAAGGTGCACAGCACGGTGGCGGACACCACGACAGGCGCAACGACAGGGGAGACAGAAGAGGTGGAAATGACAGAAGAGGTGGCGGAAGAGACAGGAGAGGATAGTAGTAAATTTATTTTGAAACAATAATTCGAAAATAATTCATCTTAACAAATAAGATGTAAGGAGGTAAAATGTTACAGCCGAAAAGATCAAAACACAGGAAAGCCCAGAAAGGGAGAATAAGAAACGTAGCAAAAAGAGGTACAACCATCTCTTTCGGTTCCTATGCACTTAAAGCAGTTGAACCCATCTGGCTAAACAACCGCCAGATAGAAGCTGCACGCCAGGCAATGACCCGTGCCATGAAACGTGAAGGTAACGTGTGGATACGTGTATTCCCCGATAAACCTGTCACCAAAAAACCCGCCGAAGTACGTATGGGTAAAGGTAAAGGTAACCCCGAATACTGGGCAGCAGTTGTTGAACCCGGACGTATCATTTTCGAATGCGATGGCGTGCCTGTGGAAATAGCAAAAAGAGCTATGGAATTAGCCGCTCAGAAACTGCCCATCAAAACAAGATTTGTAGTTCGCAGAGATTTAGTAGCATCATAAACAAAAAATAAAAAAATGGCGAAGGCATCAGAATTTAATAAAGCTATCAAAGAATTATCAGTCGATGATCTGAAAGCACGCATTCAGGAAGACGAACAGCGTTTGAAAAAAGTAGAGTTTGCACATGCAATCTCTCCGCTGGAAAATCCGATGACTATCCGTAGCATCAGAAGAGACCTGGCTCGTTTAAAAACCGAATTAAATTCAAGAAAAGCGTAAAAATTTGCAGCGAATACCAAAAGTATTCAAAGCCCAAAATAAATAACAATGGTTCAAAGAAATTTGCGTAAAACAAGAATAGGCGTAGTAAGCAGCGACAAAATGGCTAAAACCATCACAGTGGGCGTACTAAGAAAAGTTAAACACCCTATTTACGGAAAGTTCGTAAAGAAAACAACCAAGTTCCATGCCCATGACGAGAAAGAAGAAGCGGGTGTAGGCGATGTTGTGAAAATTATGGAAACCCGTCCTTTGAGTAAAACAAAACGTTGGAGATTAGTAGAGATCGTTGAAAAAGCGAAATAAGCTGTCCCGGCGCAAGGAATAAAAGAAACAAATTGAATTCAGGCAAAACCTGGTAAGTAAACAAAGCTAAAGCTATTAAACAATGATCCAGCAAGAAAGTAGGCTATCAGTAGCAGACAACAGCGGTGCAAAAGAAGTACTTTGTATAAGAGTACTGGGCAACTCCGGTCAGGATTACGCTAAGATAGGAGATAAAATAGTTGTTACGGTAAAAAGCGCTATCCCTGCGGGTGGAGTAAAGAAAGGAACTGTGTCTAAAGCAGTGATCGTGCGCACTACCAACAAATTGCGCCGCAAAGACGGTTCATACATTCGCTTCGACGATAACGCGGTGGTGTTATTAAACAACTCTGATGAGCCAAGAGGTACACGTATCTTCGGCCCCGTAGCACGCGAACTGCGTGACAAAGGATATATGAAAATCATTTCCCTGGCGCCCGAAGTTCTTTAAAAATAAAATTATCAGACAAGCTTAGGCCAAAGCCAAAAGCGTTAAGTATAAAAATATGAGTAACAGATTTAAACCTAAATACAACATCAAAAAAGGCGATCAGGTAGTCATCATCGCCGGAGATGATAAGGATTTAAAGAAACCACGCACCGTGTTGGAAGTGATCCTCGACAAAGGACGCGTAGTGGTAGAAGGCGCAAACCTCGTGAGCAAACACACCAAGCCTTCTGCACAAAACACAAAAGGCGGCATCATTAAAACAGAAGCGTCTATAGCTATCTCCAACGTAATGTTGTGGGATGCCAAAAAAAGCGCTCCTACCAAAGTAAGCCGCTCTCGCGAAGATGGAAAATTAGTTCGTATTTCAAAAAAATCAGGGGAGGCAATTAAATAATGAGTACAGTTAAATATACCCCAAGACTGGCAGACAAATACACAAAAGATGTAGTGCCTGCCTTAGTAAAAAAGTTTGCATACAAAACACCCATGCAGGCTCCAAAGCTGGAAAAAATATGCCTTAACAGAGGCGTTAACGGCGCCGTAGCCGATAAAAAACTGGTAGATATAGCTGTGGATGAATTGACGCAGATAAGCGGGCAGAAAGCTATTGCTACTTACTCTAAGAAAGATATCTCTAACTTTAAATTGCGTAAAGGCATGCCGATAGGCGCAAGAGTAACGTTGAGGGGAACTAAAATGTATGAGTTCCTGGATCGCCTCATCGCAGTATCCCTGCCACGCGTGCGCGACTTTAAAGGCGTAAGCGATAAATCATTCGACGGAAGAGGCAACTACACACTCGGCGTTACCGAACAGATCATCTTCCCCGAAATTGATATCGATAAGGTAAACAAAATCACCGGCCTGGATATCACTTTCGTAACCAGCGCCAATACCAACGAGGAAGCGTACGAACTGCTGAAAGAACTGGGTGTGCCTTTTAAGAATGCGAAAAAAGAAGAAAATAACTAATAATAAATTTTAGTACAAATTATGGCTAAAGAATCAATAAAAGCAAGACAAAGAAAACGCGAAGCAACTGTAGCACGTTTTGCCGAAAAACGCAAAGCTTTGAAAGAAGCAGGTGAATACGAAGCGCTGGATAAACTTCCACGCAACGCGTCTCCGGTAAGGTTGAAAAACCGTTGTCAGCTTACAGGACGTCCCAGGGGCTACATCAGGTACTTCGGTATGTCAAGAGTGATCTTCCGCGATATGGCATTAGACGGAAAAATTCCGGGAGTGAAAAAGGCAAGCTGGTAAGCATCACCCTGCCTGCCATATAGCAGGCAAGTAAACAATTTTGAAAAGCATTTAATTAAAAATAAAAAATGGTAACAGATCCAATTGCAGACTTTTTGACAAGAGTACGTAATGCTCAAATGGCCGGCCACAGAATCGTAGAGATTCCTGCTTCAAATTTGAAAAAACGTATCACAGAAATCTTATACGATCAGGGATATATTCTGAAATATAAATTTGAAGAAGATAACAAGCAAGGCGTTATCAAAATCGCATTGAAGTACGATGCTGAAACCAAACAGCCTGCCATCCGCTCCCTGGAGCGCGTGAGCAGACCCGGTTTGCGCCAGTACTCCAAACCTGCAGACTTCAAAAGAGTTATCAATGGTTTAGGCGTGGCGATCATCAGCACTTCAAGAGGTGTAATGACAGACAAGCAGGCTAAAGCTGAAAATGTTGGCGGCGAAGTGCTTTGCCACATTTATTAATCGTTCTGATATTTACTTTCCAGATACATTAAGCCGGAGCATACCAGGCTGACCGGTCGGAAAGCATTCAATAAAATAAAAAATTACAAAGTATGTCTCGTATAGGAAAACAACCGATCACAATACCTGCCGGCGTTACAGTTTCAGTGGGCAATGATAATGTGGTGACTGCCAAAGGCAGCAAAGGCGAATTGAAACAGCCGATTGACCGTGAAATTAAAGTGGAAGTGAAAGAAGGTGAAATCGTTCTTACCCGCCCTACAGACCAGATCCGCCACAGGGCTATCCACGGGCTTTCCCGTGCGTTGCTGGCCAACCTGGTAAAAGGCGCTCATGAAGGATTCAAAAAAGACCTGGAATTGGTAGGTGTGGGCTTCAAGGCTGCCAGCCAGGGCAATACGCTTGACCTTTCTCTGGGCTATTCTCACAACATTATCTTTGAAATACCTAAAGAACTGAAAGTAACTACCGTAACAGAAAAAGGTAAAAACCCGCTGGTAATCCTGGAAGGCTCAGATAAACAGTTGCTCGGACAGGTGGCAGCAAAGATCCGCAGCCTGCGCAAACCTGAACCATACAAAGGAAAAGGTGTTAAATACGTTGGAGAATACATCCGTCGCAAGTCAGGTAAAGCTGCTGGTAAATAAACTATTGTGTAATATCATCTTCCGGCAGCATCGGAAGATTTAAAAATAAAAAAATGGACTTAAAGTTAAAAAAACAAAAGATTCGCTACAGGATTCGCAAGAAAGTTTCAGGTACAGCCGAAAAGCCGCGTTTGTCTGTATTTCGCAGCAATACCGATCTTTACCTGCAACTGATCAACGATCAAGACGGCGTTACCATCTCTTCTGCTTCTACAAAAGATAAAGATATCGCAGCACAAAGCGGTACCAAAACAGAGAAATCAAAACTTGCAGGAGCAGCTATTGCCCGCAAAGCAGTGGATCTCGGTATAAAAAAAGTAGTATTCGACCGTGGCGGTAATCTTTACCACGGGCGTATCAAAGCAGCAGCCGAAGGTGCAAGAGAGAACGGTTTGGAATTTTAATGCTGTCTGAAAAATTATTTGAACAAACACAGAAAACAGATATAAATGTCTAAAGTAACTGAAAATAAAGTAAAGCCAACCGGCGATTCGGAATTTAAAGAAAGAGTGGTTTCCATCAACCGTGTAGTGAAAACTACCAAAGGCGGACGTACTTTCAGCTTCTCTGCATTAGTGGTGGTAGGAAATGAAAACGGCCTCGTAGGCCAGGGCCTGGGTAAAGCAAAAGAAGTACAGGAAGCTATTACAAAAGGTATTGAAGATGCCAAAAAGAACCTGGTAAGGGTTCCTTTGCGCAATGGTACCATCCCTCACGAGCAGGCTGGTAAATCAGGTGCAGCTAAGGTATTGATCAAGCCGGCATCTACTGGTACGGGCGTTATCGCAGGAGGCAGCATGCGCGCTGTGCTGGAAAGCGCTGGCCTGACAGACGTATTGTCTAAGAGCCTGGGATCTGCCAACCCACACAACGTGGTTAAAGCTACTGTAAATGCATTAACGCTTTTAAGAGAGCCGTTGGTGGTAGCAAAAGACCGCAACATTAAATTAAACAAAGTATTTAACGGATAAATTTTCACGTTATCACGCAAAAAACTTACAGGTACAATTTACCGTGTAAAAAGTACCTCGTAAAAACGTAATCATTATGGCAAAGATTAAAATCACCAAGGTAAAAAGCTGTATCGACAGACCTCAAAAGCAAAAAGATACACTTTTGGCGCTCGGTCTTAGAAAATTAAACGCTAGCAAAGAAGTAGAAGCTACTCCACAGGTATTGGGCATGGTAGAAAAAGTAGCTCACCTGGTTGTAGTAGAAGAAGTAAAAGAATAAGTTTAAAAAATAGCCCGCAAGGGCCTGCGAGGGAAGATTTTTCCCGCTGAGTTAAAAATCAATAAAAATGAAATTACACAATTTAAAACCGGCAGAAGGTTCGGTACACAAACAAAAACGCCTTGGCCGCGGTGAGGCTTCAGGTAAAGGCGGCACATCTACAAAAGGTAATAAAGGACAGCAAAGCCGCAGAGGATACCAGATGAAACTGGGCCACGAAGGCGGACAGATGCCAATACAGAGACGCACTCCTAAACGCGGATTTAAAAACAACAACCGTACAGAATATAAAGTATTCAATCTTGCTCAGATAGAATTGCTGATAGCCAAATACGGTTTCACTGAGTTTTCAGTTGACAACCTTTATATGAATTCACTGATCAACAGAACTGATAAAGTTAAGATCCTGGGTAACGGCGAGCTGGCTACCAAACTAAACTTTAAAGTAAATGCCATTAGCGAAAAAGCTAAAGCAGCCATTGAGGGTTTGGGCGGCACCATTGAAATTTTGAAATAATTATACAGCTGAGACGTATCTCACGATACGTCTTTTTAGCTTTTAAGTTCTTTATCTTTTTCTTAATAAATATTAGGAAAGTATATTAAAATAAGTATTTTTACAAACCGTTTTACCATTGTGGTAAAGCGGTATAACTTGTAAAAATATAAATGAAATGAGTCATCCGGGGTTGTTTACATCTCTATGACGCGTTCCATGTGGCATAAAAGCAGTGATACATTACACATGAAAAAATTTATTCAGACCCTTAAGCATATTTGGGAAATAGAAGAATTGCGCAATAAAATAATACTTACTTTATTGCTTGTTTTCGTTTACAGATTTGGTACGCACATTGTTTTGCCGGGCCTTGACCCGGTGGTTTTGCAGGAGTCAGCCAAGAATGCAGCCAATACCGGTTTATTAGGTTTGTTTGATACGTTTGCCGGCGGCGCCTTTTCACAGGCTTCTTTCCTGGCATTGGGTGTAATGCCTTATATCTCTGCATCCATCTTCATGCAATTGATGACGGTATTGGTACCCCAGTTACAGAAAGTACAGAAAGAAGGGCCAAGCGGGCAGAAAAAAATATCCCAGTGGACACGCTATCTTACTGTGATCGTTACCATCTTACAGGGAAGCGCCTATGTTTCTTACCTGAAAAGCCCTGCCTATGCAGCGGCTATGATACCATCTTACGAGCCTTACTTCTTTATTTCTACCATCATTTGCCTTACCGCAGGTACTTTATTTGTAATGTGGCTGGGCGAAAAGATCCAGGACAAAGGATTGGGCAATGGCATCTCTATCCTCATTATGGTGGGTATCCTCGCACGATTACCACAATCACTTATCCAGGAGTTTGAGGCCAAAAGCACAAGAGGCGGCGGCGGCTTGTTGATATTCCTCATAGAAATTGCAGCTTTCGTATTGATCGTAATGGCAATCATTGTACTGGTGCAGGGAGTGCGTAAGTTGCAGGTAAACTATGCTAAACAGGTTGTCGGCAACAGGACCGTTGGCGGCGCCAGGCAGTTCTTACCTTTAAAGGTCAACGCTGCAGGTGTAATGCCTATTATCTTTGCACAAGCTATCATGTTCCTGCCTACACTCATCTCTTTTACCAACATTGAATCTGCCAGCAGCATCGCGCAGATGTTCAGCGACCATACCAACTTGTGGTACATGCTCATCTATTCGTTCATGGTGATAGCATTTACATTCCTGTACACGGCTTTGATCTTTAACCCCAAACAAATGGGCGAAGACCTTAAGAGGAACAATGGTTTTATTCCCGGCGTACAACCCGGTAAACCCACATCCGACTTTATTGGCACCATCATGGACAGGATCACTTTGCCGGGCGCTATCTTCCTGGCAATAGTAGGTATTCTGCCGGGCTTTGCCCAGTTGATGGGCGTAACTCAGGGCTTCAGCTATTTCTTCGGCGGTACTTCACTGCTGATCATGGTAGCAGTAGTACTGGATACTTTGCAGCAGATAGAAACCCACCTCTTAATGCGTTCTTACGACGGATTGATGGGCAGCGGGCAGCGCATACAAGGCCGATCTGGTATTGGTGTATAGAGTTATTTTAAAAACAATAATTATAAAAAGAGGTTGTCTCCCAGAGTGGGGTCTACTTCCCCTTTTTTTGAAATACAAATTTTTTTAAAGGTTGCTAATTAAAAAAACTGCCCTCTGAAAGTAATCCTTCCGCAAAAGAGGAATTAATATTAGGTTGCGAATGTCAACAAAAGTCAAGCAGAGATGCGGCTTGAAAAAGAGGTTTCACACTTACAAATCAGAATTTAACATTGGAGAAATAAAAAAATTGCACTATTGAAAATAAATGCCTTAATTTTGTTTTCGATAAGTTCGTTCTTGTGAAAAAATTTATTGCATCCATATTAGCTTTTCTCTTCCTCTCCTCCTCAACGGGGATGACGGTGCACATGCACTATTGTATGGATAAGCTCATAGAAACTGATTTGTGGCAAACCGCTATGCAGGATGCTGCGTGCAGCAATTGCGGCATGAAAACCAAAGATACACAAGGCTGCTGCAAAGATGAGCACAAGGTTTTTAAAACTGGCGACTACCAACAATCTGATGTTGCCAAAATTCCGGCTTTAGAAGCATTTGTCCTTGCGCTTCCGGCCCAGCCTCTTCATCTGCAAACAGTAATCTTGTCTACAAGGGTTAAACAACTACCGCGGAGTAATGCTCCTCCGGATGGCAGGACTGTTCCTGCTTACCTATTCAACTGCACTTTTCGTATTTAGAATTATTGTGTGGCTGCCGCTGTGCAGCTTAGCCGCTATCACTTGTTGTGATGCGGATTTTTTATTTCTCAACACAATAATTCTTTCAAAAAATGACAAAAATATTCCTGGCTATCGGGCTTTCACTCGCTGCATTTTTCAATGTAAATGCACAGCATAATCATGCTCAACACGGCGCTGCCACACCTCCTCAATCTACATCTGCTGCCAGCGCAAAGGATAAATCTCCTGATGAACAAATACAAGCGCTATACATTCATTACTTAGGCATAAAAGATGCGCTGGTAGCAGACGACCAGTCAAAAGCTGCGAGCCATGCCAACCAGTTTTCACAAACCGCTTCTCTTATTTCGTACCGTCATCTTTCGGAAGGAAATGTAAACGCCTTGCGCAAAGATGCTTCAGCCATTGCAGACGCAAGAGATATAGCTGCACAACGCAAATCTTTTTCAAACCTTTCCAACAATATGGCGGCATTGGCAGAAAAATGTAAGCTAAGCGATAAACCCGTTTATCAGCAGTATTGCCCCATGGCAAAAGCTTATTGGCTGAGCAATGAAAAGGAAATTAAAAATCCTTACTACGGCAGCAGCATGCTCACCTGCGGTTCTGTAAAGAAAACTTTCTAAATCTTTCTAAAATTTATAACGGCGCTATGCGCTGTCAGCGACAATTCAGCAAAAAAAAACCAGTAACTTATAAAACCAAAAAAAATGAAACATTTATTTACCGGCTTGATAGCCGCCTCTGTATTAATTTTATCAGCCTGCAACAACAACGCGGACAAGACTAAAGACAATGCGGAAACGCAACACGATATGGAAAATAGGAAAGACATGGAAATGGATCATAATCAAACTGCCACGCCAACCAAATTCGGTGAAGTTTTCGCACACTACCAGCATCTCACTTTTGCGCTGTCTAATGACGACCCACAGGAAGCCGCCAGCGGCGCCAAAGCAATCGGTGAAGCGCTTGCTAAAGTAGACAAAACGGGCTTTACACCAGAACAGCAGGAAACATTTGCCGATTTGGAAGCAGACATAAAAGAACACACGGAACACATTGCAGCCAATACCAAAAATATGGCTCATCAAAGAGAACACCTGGAAATGCTAAGTCACGATATTTACGACATAGCAAAGACTTTCGGCGCCGGCAAAACCATGTACAAGATATTCTGCCCAATGTACAACGATAATAAAGGTGCTTTCTGGCTAAATGATTCTAAAGAAGTTAAAAACCCATACTTCGGTAGCGAAATGCTCACCTGCGGAGAAATTCAGGAAGAAATAAAATAAACACAGATGGTTCAAAAAATAATTGAGCTGTCCCTGCGCAACAGGTACATCGTGCTGCTTGTAGCAGCCGGCCTGTTGGTGTGGGGAATATCAGCCGTGAGCAAAAATCCCATTGACGCTATCCCCGATCTAAGTGAAAATCAGGTGATCGTATACACGGAATGGATGGGGCGCGGGCCGCAAATAATAGAAGACCAGATCACCTACCCGCTTGTAAGCAACCTGCAGGGCGTGCCGCGCGTGAGCAATATCCGCGCTACTTCCATGTTCGGCATGAGCTTTATTTATATCATTTTTGAAGATGATGTGGATATTTATTGGGCAAGAACGAGAGTTTTAGAGCGGCTGAACTATGCCCAGCGCTTATTGCCCGAAGACGTTACGCCCGCACTCGGACCCGACGGCACAGGTGTAGGGCATATTTTCTGGTATCATTTCAAAGCGCCGCGTATGGACTTGGGCGAACAACGAGCGCTGCAGGACTGGTATGTAAAATTTGCTTTGCAAACAGTGCCCGGCGTGGCGGAAGTGGCTTCCTTCGGAGGTTTCGAAAAACAATATCAGATAGTGGTAGACCCGGTAAAGCTCCAGTATTACAACATTTCGCTCATGGATGTCATGAACAAAGTAAGAGCCAACAACAACGATGTGGGCGGCAGCAAATTTGAAATGACTGACATGGCCTACATCATCCGCGGGCTGGGCTACATAAAAAACAAGGAAGATGTGGAAAATATTGCTTTGAGCAGCAACAACGGCATTCCGGTAAGAGTCAGAGACATTGGCAGCGTGCAGATGGGCGGAGACCTGCGCCTGGGCATTTTTGACGTTGATGGCGAAGGAGAAGTAGTGGGCGGAATTGTGGTGATGCGCTACGGCGAAAATGCCGATAAGGTAATCAACGACGTAAAAACAAAAATGAAAGAAGTGGAAAAAGGCTTGCCGGCGGGCGTTACTTTTGAAACTTCTTACGACCGCAGCACGCTCATTGAAGCCGCCATTGACAACATCAAGTTCAAGCTAATAGAAGAGATCATTGCTGTAGCGCTTATCGTAATCATTTTTCTCTTTCACTGGCGAAGCGCTTTAAGCATTATCATACAAATCCCCATTACGATAGCTATCAGCTTCATTCTGTTGAATGCGTTTGGACTTTCTTCAAATATCATGTCCCTCACAGGCATTGCGCTGGCCATTGGGGTGATCGTGGATAACGGTATTATCATGTCGGAAAACGCTTATCGCAACCTCTCGGTTTGGCAAAACCAGAACAAATCCCCCAAAAATTCAGATGAAAAGTAATTGGTTTAACAGATTAAAATTGAAAAAAAACAAAACGGCACCCGGGTATCAAAAAATTCCTGAAGACGTTCGCATGAACATCATCGAACGATCCTGCAAACAGGTTTCACGGGGTGTGTTTTTCTCTACAATCATCATCATTACTTCTTTCCTGCCTGTGTTTCTGTTGACAGGACAGGAAGGCAAGTTGTTTCATCCCCTGGCATACACCAAAACCTTTATCATGGTGGTAGATGCCATATTGGTACTTACACTCGCACCCGTGCTCATTTCTTTTTTTATGAAAGGGAAATTCAAAGACGATAATACCAATCCCATTAATCGCGGGCTGGAAAGAGTCTATGAGCCGCTGATAAGATGGTGCATCAAATGGCGAAAAACGGTATTGGGGATTAATGTAGCTGCCTTAATCATCAGCATTCCGCTGATTATGGGATTAGGCAGGGAATTTATGCCGCCGCTCGACGAAGGTTCCCTGCTGTTTATGCCGGTAACCCTGCCCGACATTTCTAATTCCGAAGCAAAAAGGCTGCTGCAGGTACAGGATAAAATCATCAAATCCGTTCCGGAAGTAGCGCACGTATTAGGCAAGGCAGGCAGGGCAAATACCGCAACGGATAATTCGCCCATCAGCATGATTGAAACAATTATTTTATTAAAGCCACAAAGCGAATGGAGAAGCGGGCATACCAAAAATGATATCATCAATGAGCTGAATGCAAAGCTACAGATACCCGGCGTAACAAACGGCTGGACAATGCCCATCATCAACCGCATCAACATGCTGTCCACCGGCATCCGGACCGATGTGGGCGTAAAAGTGTATGGACAAAACCTGGACAGCATTTATACATTATCTCAAAAAATAAAAGATGAACTTACCGGCATAGAAGGCATAAAAGACATGTTTGTAGAACCCATCACCGGCGGAAAATATATTGATATTGAAGTGAATCGTGGAGAAATCGGAAGATACAATCTCAGCATTGATGAGGTGAACGCCGTGGTGGAAAGCGCCTTGGGTGGCATGGAGCTCACCACCACCATTGAAGGAAGGCAGCGGTTTACGGTGAATGCGCGCTACGGGCAGGATTTTAGAAATAACCTTGAAGCATTGAAAAGATTGCCGGTGCAAACAATGAATTATGGCACCATTCCGCTGAGCGCCATTGCCAACATACAACTCAGCGAAGGCCCGCCGATGATCAATTCGGAAAACGCGATGCTCAGAGGCACCGTGCTGTTCAACGTGCGCGAAAGAGACTTGGGAAGTACGGTGGAAGAAGCAAAACAGAAAATAGACAATATGATCGGCAAAATGCCGCAGGGTTATTTTGTGGAATGGAGCGGGCAATATGAAAACCTCATCAGAGGTGAACAAACAATGAAAATGATCCTGCCCATCGTACTGGTCGTTATTTTCTTATCCATGTATTTTGCGTTCCATTCCTTCCGCGAAGCCTTCTTCAACCTTATCAGCATTCCATTTGCATTAATCGGCGGCGCTTTTATGATCTACATCTGGGGCGTGAATCTCTCCGTAGCGGTAGCGGTAGGTTTTATTGCACTGTTCGGATTGGCCGTTGAGACCGGCATTGTAATGGTTATTTACCTGAACGATGCCATGCAGCAGCTTGTAGCGCTTAAAGGCAACAGCCGCGAAACCATTACCCGAGACGACTTGAGAGAATATGTAATAGCCGGCGCTGCTAAAAGATTGCGACCAAAAATTATGACCGTCTGCGTAACGCTGTTTGGCCTGGTACCCTTCCTGTGGAGCACGGGTGTAGGCAGCGATATGATGAAGCCTATTGTGCTTCCGATGGTAGGAGGCGTGTTTACATCTGCCATTCATATTTTATTAGTGACGCCCATTATTTTTTTGATGCAGAAAGAATGGGAATTAAAAAAATTGGGGAAAATAGATGTGTTTGATGCGCATCACTAAAAATAGATAACGAATGAAAAAAATCGCAATTATAGGAATTGTTCTGCTGTCGCAAATCTCTGTCCAGGCGCAAACGCTATCGCTCAATGAAGTGCTGGATTCGGTTAGTGCAAACCACCCGGTGGTAAAAATGTATACCAACGAAATCCGCTCTATGGACGAGGCCGCGAAAGGCGCAAGAAGCTGGATGCCGCCCGAAATCGGCGCAGGGCCGTTCATGACGCCCTACAATCCTGCCATGTGGCGCAAAATGGGCGATGTGAACGGCATGGGCTCAATCGCTATTTCGGTTGAACAGATGATCCCCAATAAGAAAAAGTTGGATGCCGATGAGGCATACATGCGCGCCATGTCGTCCGTTGAAAAAGAAAATCTCAATGCCAATGTAAACGAACTGCGGCAAGATGCCAAACAGTTGTATTACCAATGGATCGTTTTAAGAAAGCGGCTTTCCGTAGTAGAAGAAAGTCAAAAGCTGCTGGACTTTATGATAAAAAATGCGGAAATACGTTACAAAAACGGCCTTGAAAAAATCGGCGCTTATTACAAGGCCAAAGCCGCGCTCGGCAGCGCACTGAATATGGAACTGATGTATGAAAACGACATCCGCGAAAAACGCATCCGCCTGAACGCACTGATGAACAGAAATCCGCTGGATTATTTTGAAGTAGATACAAATTACCGGTTGAACGATTATTCGCTAATGGTGTTCGACAGCAGCCTTTTTTATCAAAACCGAAGCGACTTAAAAGCCTTAGACAGGGAAATCAACCTCCGTTATCTGAAGCAGGAAACTGAAAGACAAAGCCTGAAACCGCAGTTCGGCGGAAGGTTTGAGCACATGGTGGGCTTCGGCGGGCAGCCGATGCAATATTCGGCAATGGTTATGATGAAGCTGCCCATTGTGGGCTGGGCTTCCCGGATGAACAAAGCCAACATTGAAAGCCTGCGCTGGCAGGCAGAAGCGCTGCGATCGCAAAAAGAAATGATGGTAAACGAATACAGCGGCATGGCTTACGGTATGCGCAATGAACTGGATTTAAACAAAAAACAACTGGCGCTTTACGAGCAAAACATTATTCCTGCCTTAAGAAACAATTATAAAACCATGCAACTGGGTTATGAGCAAAATACCGAAGAACTGTTTATGCTGTTTGATGCCTGGGAAAAGCTCAACATGACCCAGATGGAATATCTCGACATTTTAGAAAAAGCGCTGCAAACGCAGGTATCGCTCGACAGATTAATTGAAAAAAAATAAAAATGAAGAATGTAAGCATTATAGCCGCTTCGTTGCTGCTCATCATTTTATTGATAGGTTGCAAAGATAGAAATGATCCTCATGCCGGTCATGAAGCCGCAGAAGAAGTCTATACCTGCCCCATGCACCCGCAAATTGTGCGCAACAAACCCGGGAGTTGCCCTATCTGCGGCATGGACCTGGTAAAAAAAGAAACCGAAGGAAAAAGAGCAGACAGCATTGATTTAGAATCTTTATTGAAGCCCACAAACGAATTTGTAATTTCCTCCATACCCATTACTACATTGAAACAATCGGGACAACCGATGGAAATAGAAGCGCTGGGTACCGTTGCCTACGATACCCGGCAGATAGGCAGCATTTCCTCAAGGGTTGCAGGAAGAATAGAAAAATTGTATGTGCGCTACCGTTATCAAAAAATAAGCAAAGGGCAAAGAATACTCGATATTTACAGTCCCGAACTGCTAACGGCGCAGCAAAATCTTCTTTTTCTGCTGAAAAACGATGCCTCCAACAAAACGATGATTGATGCCGCACGGCAAAAACTACGCCTGCTTGGCATGAGCGCACAACAATTGCAAAAAATCGAAAACACCGGTAAAGCTGATTACACCGTGAGCGTGTTCAGCAATTACAGCGGGCATCTCTACGATGCAGGAAGCAGTTCCGGCATGAACAACACTTCCGCTGCCGCCACCGGCATGGCTGCCGTGCCTCTTACGCAGCAACTATCCATCAAAGAAGGAATGTACGTGGAAAAAGGACAAAGCATTTTCAATGTGTACAACTTAGGCAAAACATGGGCATTGCTGAATATTTTCGCCGGAGAGGCAGCAATGATAAAAAAAGGACAGCCTGTAAAAATCGTTTCGGAAACTTCGCCAGACAAAAGTTTCAGCGGAGAGATTGATTTTATAGAACCTTTTTACCGCGAAAGCAGCAGAACGCTCACCGCCAGAGTGTATTTTGATAATGCAAAGCTAAAAATCCCCATCGGAAGCCAGGTAAGAGCGGTGATTACAGGGAATAGAATGCAGGCAGCCTGGTTGCCGCGTGAAGCAGTAATATCGCTTGGAATGAACAAAGTAGTTTTCAAAAAAATAAAGAATGGCTTTGCGCCGCAAAAAGTAAATACAGGCGCTGAAATAAACAATCAGATTCAAATTACCGGCGGGCTGGAATACACCGATTCCGTAGCGGTAAATGCGCAGTATCTCACCGACAGTGAAAGCTTTATCAAAATAAATTAAATCATTATGCAAAAAATACTTCTTTTCACCGCCATGCTGTTTTTTTTGTTTTCCTGCAAGAATGCAAAAAATGCAGAACAGGAAAACGAACACGCCGCGCACGACATTTATTACACATGCTCCATGCACCCGCAGGTAGTGGCAGACAAGCCCGGAAAATGCCCAATCTGCCACATGGATTTAGTGCCGGCAGAAAAAAAGAAAAATGCCGATCCAAACGCTTTGCAGCTCAACGAACAGCAGATACAACTTGCAAATATTCAAACCGACACCATCCGCAACGGCAGCATTGGCAACAGGATTGTGTTGACGGGAATTTTAAATTTTGATCAGACAAAACTCGAAACCGTAAGCTCAAGGGTGGCCGGCAGAATAGAAAAACTTTATTACAAAAACACAGGCGATTTTGTAAGTAAAGGCGCGCCGCTGTTTGAAATTTACAGTGAAGAGCTGAACAATGCCAAGCAGGAATATCTGCTGGCGCTCGACAGGAAAAATACTTTTATCGGGGAAACCGTCATTGATTTTGACCAACTGCTGGAAAGCGCGAAAAACAAATTGTTGCTGTGGGGAATGACGGAAGCCCAGATAGAGACAATGATTAAAAATCGCAAGGCATCGCCACTCACCACTTTTTACAGCCCTGCATCGGGCTACATTACTACACTTAATATTCGCGAAGGAGATTATGTGATGGAAGGCGGCGCCGTGGTAAATCTTGCAAATCTTTCCACACTTTGGGCGGAGGCACAGGCCTACAGCGCGCGAATGCCGGATGTCAGCGCCGGCACAGTAGCCAGCGTGCAAATTCCTGATTTAGGCGGCAAAATTATAAAAGGAAATATCGCCTTTGTAAACCCTGAAATTAGCGCCGATACAAGAATAAATCTTTTGCGTGTGTCTATTCCTAATCCCGGCAACGCTTTAAAACCTGGCATGCCGGTGTATGTTTTTCTGGAAAATACACAAACCAATGCCCTGTCTTTACCAATAGACGCTGTGATTCGCGACGGTGCAAACGCTACCGTTTGGGTTCAGGCCGGCGACAAAACCTACAAAAGCCGCATGGTAAAAACCGGAGTGGAAAGCGGGGACAGGATTGAAATTCTTTCAGGATTGAATGAAGGCGATATTGTGGTAGTGAATGGCGCTTATTTATTAAACAGCGAATTTATTTTCAAAACCGGCGCCGACCCCATGGCCGGGCACGACATGAGCAATATGTGATGAATGAAGAAGAAGAAGCTGATATGGATACTGATAATTCTACTGGCTGCCATTCAGTTTATCCGGCCAGAACAAAATACCAGTGTACAGCCGCTGCCGCAATCTTTTATTGATACGTTCCAGGTAACGGATAAGGTGAAAACTTTATTAACCACCTCCTGCTTTGATTGCCACAGCAACAATACCCGGTATCCGTGGTACACCCACATCCAGCCTGTAGGCTGGATTTTAGCCAGCCACATCCGGGAAGGAAAGGAGAAGCTCAATTTTAATGAAGTGGCTTCGCTTAGCCCACGCAGGCGCAACTCGAAATTCAAAAGCATCACAGAGCAAATAGAAAACGGCGAAATGCCGCTGAAATCTTACCTCCAAATGCATAAAGATGTAAAACTCAGCGAGCGGGATAAAAATATTCTGATTCATTTCTTCCAATCTAAAATGAAAGAGTAAAGAAATATAAGCAATATGATAAAAATCTTTTTAAACTGCACCGCCGCATGGTATTTGTGCAAGATTACTATGAACAGCAGATTTCATCTTTCGCTACTTTTTGATTAAAAAATTTATCAAAAATCAACACATTTTACTATGGAAAATAAAAACACAAAAGATATTTTGGGCGATAAGGCTGCTTATCTTTTAGAGCATACCTGGACTGCCATTGATAAAAAAGATATTCATCTGCCTTCTCCGCATATTATTGAAGACATCTGGATAAACAGCAACCGCAATAATCAGGTTTTGCGCAACTTCCAGGCATTATTAAATCACGGACGTTTAGGCGGCACAGGTTATTGCAGCATTTTTCCCGTAGATCAGGGCATTGAGCATAGCGCCGGGTCTGCCTTTGCGCCTAATCCCATTTATTTCGACCCGGAAAACATCATCCGGCTGGCAATAGAAGGCGGCTGCAATGGCGTGGCTTCTACGTTTGGCGTCCTTGGCATCATGAGCCGCAAGTATGCACATAAAATTCCTTTCATCGTAAAAATTAATCACAACGAATTTTTAAGCTATCCAAACACTTACGACCAAACGCTTTTCGGAACCATTAAAAATGCGTGGAACATGGGCGCTGTGGCTGTCGGCGCCACCATTTACTGGGGAAGCGAGGAAAGCCGCAGGCAATTGAAAGAAATAGCGGAAGCTTTTGAGCTGGCGCATGAACTGGGTATGGTTACCATTTTGTGGTGCTACACACGGAATAATAATTTTAAAGTAAATAGTATAGATTATCACACTTCTGCCGACTTTACCGGGCAGGCAAATCATTTAGGGGTAACCATTCAGGCGGATATTATTAAACAGAAATTGCCAACCAACAACGGCGGCTACCTGGCTACCAAACACGGAAAAACGAGCAAGCTGGTGTATGAAAAACTTACCACCCATCATCCCATTGATCTCACGCGCTACCAGGTGCTGAACTGTTACAGTGGAAGAATCGGCTTGATCAACAGCGGCGGTGAAAGCCTCGGCGACAGCGACCTGCAGGAAGCCGTTATCACCGCAGTAGTAAACAAGCGCGCGGGCGGCATGGGTCTTATTCTTGGCAGAAAGGCTTTTCAGCGCCCTTTCCAGCAAGGCGTGGAAATGCTGCAATCCATTCAAAATGTGTATCTGGATAATGAAATAACAATTGCATAATCAGATCAAAAAAATCTTATTAGGCCGCCCGCCGTACAAAAACTGTATTGAAGCATGAACAAATTAATAATCCTGTTGATTATTTTACTAGCCGCCATTCAGTTTATCCGGCCTGCACGAAACACGAGCGTGCAGGCTGTTCCACAGGCATTTATGGATACTTTTCAGGTAAACGAAAATGTAAAAAAGCTGTTGGTTACTTCCTGTTTTGATTGCCACAGCAATCATACGCGTTATCCGTGGTACACCAATATCCAGCCTGTTGGCTGGCTGATGGCAAAACACATCAGAGACGGAAAAGCGGAATTGAATTTTGATGAATTAGCGGCTTTAAGTCCAAGAAGACGCAATTCAAAATTCAGAAGCATAACAGAACAAATAGAAAAGGATGAAATGCCTTTGAAATCTTATCTTATTTTGCATAAAGATGCCCGCCTTAGTGAAGAAGATAAAAACACTTTAATCAGTTTCTTTCAATCAAAAATAAATAAAAACTAAATAAATAAAAATGGAACATTCAACGCATAAAAGCCACAATGCCCCCTCAGGGCACAATACGCAGTCTCGGATAAAATCTCACGATATGTCTATGGACCATAAAAACCACTACAAAAAATTGCTTTGGATGATGATTGCCTCTTTCATTGCAATGTACATTTTAATGTATGCAATGGTTGACAGGTTCGTCAATGTAATTCCCAACTTTAATCAATTCTATATGGCAGGTTTGATGAGTGCGCCAATGCTGATCATTGAATTGTTATTGATGGGCAAAATGTATCCTAACAAAAAGATGAACACCATTCTTATTGGTTTAGGAGCGGCTTTGCTACTCACATTTTTTTTGTTGATAAGAAATCAGGCTGCCATTGGAGATAAACAATTCCTTAAATCAATGATACCGCACCACGCAGGAGCTATATTAATGGTAGAAAAAAGCGAACTAAAAGACCCTGAAGTGCAAAAATTAGCAGAGGACATTATTGATGCACAGAACAAAGAGATTGAGTTTATGAAAGCAAAGATCAATGAATTAGAAAATAAATAATGTAGAAACGAATTTTTAATTTTCTGAAATGTTTTTATTCACCGAAAAAGTTGCTGTAAACAATTTGCAAATGGAAATAATAACAGTATCAAAAATAACCTGTCCGCATTGCGGTTTTTCCAGGCAGGAAACCACGCCGGCAGATGCCTGTAAATATTTTTATGAATGTGAAAATTGTAAAGCAATATTAAAACCCAAACAAGGCGATTGTTGTGTATTTTGCAGTTATGGCACGGTCAAATGCCCGCCCATGCAATCCGGCAATTCCTGTTGCAATTAAAAACAATTGATTATGCAAAAATATACTTGCCCCATGCACTCGCAGGTGCTCAAAGACGAACCCGGCAAATGCCCGCTTTGCGGAATGGATTTAGTATCAATAGGCGGCGCGAAACATGCCGCCGCCCACAACCGTCACAATCGCCACAACGAAGCACACAAAGGGCAAGCCGCAGAACATGCTGCCCACGGCGATGCAGGCTACAACAAGCACGAAGGCCACCACACCCACGACTTCCTGAAAAGGTTTTGGATAAGCCTCATCGTTACCGTGCCCATACTGGCATTGTCGCACATGGTGCAACGGTGGCTTGGCTTTAGCTTCACCTTTCGGGGCGACAAATATGTGTTGCTGGCTTTAGGCACATTCATTTATATCTATGGCGGCATGCCTTTCCTGAAAGGAATGATTGGAGAAATAAAAGCCAATGCCATAGGAATGATGACGCTCGTTGCCTTAGCAATCACCGTTGCCTATGTGTACAGTGCAGCAGTTGTTTTCGGGCTGCCGGGCATGGATTTTTTTTGGGAACTGGCAACCCTGATCGTCATTATGCTGCTGGGTCACTGGTTGGAAATGCGCTCGCAAATGGCAGCCTCCAGAGCCTTGCAATCATTAATAGAATTACTGCCTAATGAAGTAAATGTGGAACGCAACGGCGAAATAACAAAAATCGGCTTAGACGATTTGAAAAATGAAGATGTGGTGATCATTAAACCGGGAGAAAAAATTCCTGCCGATGGATTGGTGATTGAAGGCACTTCTTCCGTAAACGAAAGTATGCTTACCGGCGAAAGCGTGCCCGTAAAAAAAGAAGTGAACGCTAAAGTAATTGCAGGCGCTATCAATGGCGATGGCGCGTTGAGGGTAAAGGCAACAGGCGTGGGAAAAGACAGTTACCTCAATAAGGTAATCAACTTGGTAGCAGACGCGCAGGCAGCCAAATCCAATACGCAAAACCTTGCGGATAAAGTAGCCAAGTGGCTAACTTATACTGCCATTGCAGTTGGCTTAGGCACTTTCGTTTATTGGTATTTTCCGGGCGGTGATTTATCTTTTGCGTTGGAAAGAATGGTTACGGTTATGGTTACGGCCTGCCCGCACGCATTGGGCGTTGCAATTCCTTTGGTAGTGGCAATTTCCACCACGCTTTCAGCAACGAATGGTTTGCTCATCCGCAACCGCACCGCATTTGAAACCACCAGAAGATTATCTACCATTATTTTTGACAAAACCGGCACACTTACCGAAGGTTCGCACGCAGTAGAGAAAATTATTCCTGTGAAAAATTATTCCGCAGACGAAATATTGCAGTATGCCGCTGCGTTGCAGCAAAACTCTGAACACCATATTGCAAAAGGAGTTTTAAAAACACTCAAAGAAAAAAACCTGCCGCTCTGGAAGTCAGAAAACTTTACATATATGCAGGGCGTTGGCGTTGCAGGTACCGTAAATGGCAAAAACATCATTGCTGCGGGCCCCAATTATTTCACCCAAAACAATCAGCCGCTTCCTGAAATTCCAAAAGAAATTAACCAGGATGCACAAACGGTAAACTTCGTGTTGATTGATAGCCAGCTTGCAGGTATAATCACATTAGCCGATACTGTTCGCAACGGATCTCAGGAAGCAATCAATCAGTTAAAAGAAATGGGCATAAAATCATTTTTGCTTACCGGCGATAATGAAAAAATTGCTGCGACCGTTAGTAATCAATTAGGTATGGACGGTTTTTTAGCAAATG
Source organism: Haoranjiania flava (assembly GCF_025631005.1). NCBI lineage: Bacteria > Pseudomonadati > Bacteroidota > Chitinophagia > Chitinophagales > Chitinophagaceae > Haoranjiania > Haoranjiania flava. Next base: position 36,436 of record NZ_JAOTPL010000009.1, on the reverse strand, counting down.
TATTGCCGCATAACAAACAGGAAAAAGTAAAAGAGTTTCAGGCAAAAGGCGAAATAGTGGCAATGACGGGCGATGGCGTAAACGATGCGCCTGCACTGGCACAGGCAGATGTGGGTATTGCCGTTGGTTCGGGAACGGATGTTGCAGCCGAAACAGCCGATATTGTTTTAGTGAACAGCGACCCGCGCGATGTGGTAAAAATGATTGATTTTGGCAAACGCACGTATAACAAAATGGTTCAAAACCTAATCTGGGCAGTGGGTTACAACGTGGTGGCAATTCCTTTAGCCGCAGGAATTTTGTATCCAAAATTTGTTCTTAGCCCGGCAATGGGCGCTGTGCTGATGAGCGTAAGCACCATCGTTGTCGCAATTAATGCAAGTCTTTTAAAACTGAATAAAAAATAACCGATGAATTATTTTCTAACAATACTTCTTGCGCTTGCTTTTGTATTCAATGCACAGGCGCAAGCTCCCTCTCTCCCGAAGGTTCGGGATGTGGAGAGGACGGAGAATAAAGTCATCTACACTTGCCCTATGCACCCCGAAGTGCAGAAGAAATCGCCGGACAAATGTCCGAAATGTGGAATGAACTTAGTGCCAAAAAAGGTTCCCGCTTCCCCGCCGGCCGATCCATCCGGGCGGGCTTCGTTACAAGTGGAAAGTGATGATATAGCCCCCTCTCCAAAAGGAGAGGGCGTTGGGGGTGAGGCTATTTCCTTTGCCGGCAAAACCGTACGCTATGATTTGTATGTAACCGATACAATCGTAAACTTTACAGGAAAAAGACGACATGCTTATGCCATCAATGGACAAATCCCTGCGCCAACTTTGTATTTCACCGAAGGCGACACGGCAGAAATTTATTTGCACAACAATCTAAAAAAAGAAGAAACTTCGCTGCATTGGCATGGCGTAATTCTGCCTAACCCGCAGGATGGCGTGCCTTATCTTACCACAAAAAGAATCGGCCCGGGCGAAACCCACTTGTACAAATTTAAAGTTGTACAGAATGGCACTTACTGGTATCATTCCCACAGCGGTTTGCAAGAGCAGGCAGGCATGTATGGCGCTTTGGTTTTTAAAAAAAGAGATAATAGGTTAATGGAAAGCCGGTACAAGTCCATTATACCTGTTGTGCTTAGCGAGTGGACAGACGAAAAACCCAATGAAGTAATGCGAAGATTACATACAGCCAACGATTGGTACGCCATTAAAAAAGGAAGTGTGCAAAGCTACGCCGAAGCCATTCAACACAAAGCATTCGGCACAAAACTTAAAAATGAATGGCTGCGTATGAAAGCGATGGATGTGAGCGATGTGTACTACGACAGGTTCCTCATTAATGGCAAACCCGAACAAACCATTGAAACGGTGAGGCTCAAGGCCGGCGATAAAATAAGATTGAGGGTTGTGAATGCCGGCGCATCCAGTTATTTTTGGTTGAATTACGGCGGCGGCAAAATCACAGTGGTTGCCAATGATGGAAATGATGTTGAGCCGGTGGAAGTAGACAGATTAATAATCGGTACTGCGGAAACTTATGATATTGAAGTAAACATTCCCGAAAATATGCGTTACGAGTTGAGGGCTACTCTCGAAGACCGTACCAAACACGCCTCGCTCTGGTTAGGCAGCGGCCACAAGATGCCGGCGCCCGATTTGCCCCGCCTGAAATATTTTGAAGGCATGAAGATGATGAACAATATGATGAAGATGAACGGCGACATGAAAGATATGGGAATGAAAATGAGCCTGCAAACGATGGATATGAACCAGGTAATGTATCCCGAATTGCAGGGCAGCCAGCCAATGAACCACGATATGGGAAGTATGAAACAATCTGCAACACCTCAAGACCATTCAATGCATAATATGGCTTCAACAGATACCGCTAAAATCCAAGGCCATTCAATGCACCAAATGCAACAATACACTTGCCCAATGCACCCCGAAGTTATTTCCGATAAACCCGGTAAATGCCCTAAATGTGGAATGGCTTTAGTACCAAAAGCCTCCTCTCCTTCGGAGAGGGCGGGGGGTGAGGCTCACGAAAAAATGGATATGTCCACTGTAAATGGTATTCGCACTTTAAATTACGACTTACTAAAATCAACCGAAAAAACAGCCTTTCCGCCCGATGCACCTGTTCATAAAATTCATTTCACATTAGAAGGAAATATGAACCGCTACCTATGGACATTGGATAATAAAACCGTTTTAGAAACCGATAAAATAATGATTAAAAAAGGCGAAATCTTACGGTTGGTATTAACCAATAATTCAATGATGCGCCACCCAATGCACCTGCACGGTCACGATTTCCGTGTACTCAATTCAAATGGCGAATATTCACCTCTAAAAAATGTAATTGACATATTGCCGATGGAAACCGACACCATAGAATTTGCAGCAAATCAGGATGGAGATTGGTTTTTCCATTGCCACATATTGTATCATATGATGGCAGGTATGGGCAGGATTTTCAGCTATCAAAATTCAGAACCAAACCCACAATTACCCAATAAAGCCGAAGCGTGGCGCTTGTTCAAAAAAGATAATAGAATGACAGCATTTAAAGCACAGGTAGGTCTTGAAAGCAACGGAAGTGATGGAGAGTTTATGTGGATGAGCCACAGGTATGCACTCAGCGGCGATTGGCATATTGGATTGAAACCAGAGCACGGCGCGGAAGGCAGCCTGATTTTTGGCAGATACTTGGGCAAAATGCAATGGGCATATCCCTACATTGGCGCACAATACAGGTACAAACCAAAAAGCCACGGCGTAGAAAAAAATCTGTTCGGTCAGGAAACAATACACACAAATTATTGGGCACCCGTCATAGGTTTTCAATATACATTACCGTGGTTAGTTGTAGCCGATGCAAGGGTAGATATGTATGGAAAAATCCGCTTCCAGCTTATGCGTGAAGACATTCCCGTTACACCACGCTTGCGCTTCAATTGGATGGTAAATACCGACAAAGAATATATGGTAGGCTTCCGGTACATAACCACCAAATGGCTCGCCCTATCCACGCATTACGATAGCGATATGGGCTTCGGCGCAGGCGTGACAATTATTTATTAACTGTAATTTTATTCGGAATCTCATTACCATTTTTTGACCACATGGTCTTTTCAATAATCCCGAATTTGACCATTTCATAATTTCTTAACAGGTTAGTAATACCCGTAAAAGAAGATTTAACCATGCTTTGTAAATTGCTTAAAGTAGCACAGTCTATTTGTTCCCCGCATAAAGATGCTTATAGAAATAAAAAAGGAAGGGCAAACGGGTATTTCTAAACGTGCACTCATGGAGCGTATTGGCGCAGGCAGCCAGACGACACATAACTGGAGGGCCTCTTACAAAAACGGCGGCCTTGAGTCTTTGCTATCCCATAACCGCAAAGGGTTTAAACCCTCAGTATTCACCCAAGCCGAACATGAAGCATTGTCTAGGGTGCTGCATGACCCCTAACAACGGGCTAACAGGCTTTGTAGCGCTCAAGCAATGGGAAAAAAAATTCAACAAAGAAGTAAAATACAATACACTATTGAAATACTGCATACTAAAGTTTGGCGCCAAAACGAAAGTAGCAAGAAAATCCCATGTCAGCAAAGATCAGGACAAGGTAGAGGATTTTAAAAAACTTTGATTGCATCGGTAGAGAAGCCACCGGGCGAAGTAAAGCAACATTATCGCTAAGTAATCTTTATTTTCAGGATGAATGCAAGTTCGGGTTGTTCACTAAAAACGGCAGGAAGCTAACAGCAAAGGCGTAAAGCCCATATGCCCTTTTCAATAAGTATTCCAAAGTACCTATCTTAAAGTACCTATCTTTATGGAGCATTTTCACCTATCGACTAGCAAAAGCTTCCTGCTGAATTTACCCTATTGCACAGCCCGGAGTTAAGCCCGGCAGAAAAAATATGACAAAAGTTCAAAAAAAACTTATCAAACAAAGTATTTATAAATCTTAGCGAAGTAAAATTGTTGATTAGTGAACAACTACTTGTTAACAATGGTTTTTGTTCAAGCTACTAATTCTGCACACAATAAAGCTTCATAAGTCTGTATTATACAGTGTCTTTGTGTATTTAGTTTGTATTTTTACTGCTGTTATCCACATTTATGCACATTATTTGCACATAGCTTTTTCATTAATTTAGCTGAATGCCTTATGTCTATTAGGATTCAGCTGTTTTGTATTTGTGGATAAAAAACGCCTGCTCAAAAAGTGGTAAAAAGTGGGAAATTGTGTTATTTTGTACTGATAAAATCAATTTCCTTCATGTCAAGCATTTTCGGCGAATATAAGGTTACTATGGATACAAAAGGCAGGATGATGATCCCGGCCGAGTTCCGCCGCCAGTTGGAGGAACAGGATGAGTCGTCTTTCGTGATCAAACGTGGCATGAACAACTGCCTCACGCTGTATTTGCAGAGCCAATGGAGTGTAATGCGCCAGAAATTAGACGGCATGAATGATTTTAATCCGAAAGTGCAGCAGTTCAAAAGGCTTTTTTTAGACGGGATTGCTATTGTAGAACCTGATAGCGCAGGCAGGCTGTTGATGCCAAAGCATTTACAGGAATATGCCGGCCTTTCAAAGGACGTGGTATTCTGGGCGCAGGGCAATAAAGTGGAGATATGGGATAAAGAAGCTAAGGACAAATATGTGGAAGCACAGATGGCAAGCATGGAAAGCCTTGCATCGGAATTGTTTAGTGGTGTGTAAATAAAAAATAACTGCAGATGTATGGAAACGATTATCATATTCCGGTACTGTTCAGGGAAACCATTGATAATCTGAATATAAGAACCGGGGGCACTTACGTAGATTGTACGTTTGGCGGTGGCGGGCACAGCCGTGGCATTTTAGAAAAGCTGGGAACACAGGGCAGGCTTGTGGCTTTCGACCAGGATGAAGATGCCAGGAAAAATATCCCGCATGATGATCGTGTCTTGTTCATTTCCCAGAATTTCCGGTATATCAGCCGTTTCCTGAAAGTGAATGACATAGATAAGGTAGATGGAATACTTGCTGACCTGGGTGTCAGCAGTTTTCAGTTCAACGAAGCCGAACGCGGTTTCTCTACCAGGTTTGACGGGCCGCTGGATATGCGTATGGATAAGCGTAATGAAACTACCGCCATGCATGTATTGATGCACAACGATGAAAAAACTTTGCAGGATATTTTTAGTAAATACGGAGAAGTGACCAACGCCAGAACATTGGCCAGGCATATAGTAGAAAAAAGAACTGCTACCGCGCTCGCAAGTATTAACGGCTTCAAGAGCCTGGTAGCGCCCATGGTTAAAGGTAATCCTAATAAATATTTTGCACAGGTATTCCAGGCTTTGCGCATTGAAGTGAATGAAGAGCTGAAAGTATTGCAGGAATTACTGTCTCAGGTGCCCGAATTGCTGAACAGCGGGGGCAGGTGCGCGATCATTACTTTTCACTCCCTCGAAGACAGGATGGTGAAAAACTTTTTTAAACAGGGCACCTTTGATGTGGTTGATAAAAACCCGTTGTTTAATTCCACATTTCAAAACCCGCTAAAGGTAATTACCAGGAAACCGGTGGCGCCGTCACAGCAAGAGATTAGTAACAACAGCCGCAGCCGCAGCGCCAGGCTAAGGGTTGCAGAAAAAATATAAGTCTGAGCTAAGTAAGGATGTAATGGAGAAAAGAAAAAAAATTATTGAGTTCAAGAAATTATTCAGGTACAACTGGATAGTGGAAAACATAGGCTTCTTTTTGTTCCTTGGCTTTCTTACCGTGATCTACATTGCCAACGGCCACCAGGCAGACAAGAGCATAAGAGAAATAAGCAGGACCAATAAAAAGCTGGTAGAGCTGGAGTATGAATATAAAACACTGAAAAGTGAACTGATGTATAAAACCAGGGAGTCAGAGCTCATAAAGGCAGCAGAGCCTATGGGCCTGAGCCTGAGCGATAAACAACCGGTACATATAAAAATGATTGAAAGGCACAGGGCTTACTCGCAGGAGTAACGGTGTAAAAATGGAAGTAAAGAACGTCATATTATCAAGGGTCTACCTGGCCTATCTCCTGATCATACTGATCTGTGTGGCTGTAGTGGGCAAAGCTTTTTACATACAGAGCGCACAGGGAGATTACTGGAAAAGCATGAGCGACAGCCTGCACCAGAAGATGCAGATGCTCGATGCCTCGCGCGGCACCATTTACAGCCAGGACGGGCAGATGCTCAGCACCAGCATACCGCAGTTTGATATTTATATAGATTTTGCTGCTGATGGTTTAAGGGAAAAGAACGGCAAACGTTTCAGGGAAAACCTGGATTCCTTGTGCCACCATCTTGCTATATTGTTCCCTCAAAAAAGGGCAAGCGACTACAGGCAGGAGCTGGAATACGGATACAACAAGGAGCTCAGGTATTATTCCTTATTAAAAAAAGTAAATTTCAGGGATTACCAGAAACTACTGAAACTTCCCCTGGTAAGAGAAGGGCGCAACAAAAGCGGATTTATACCCGAAGTAAAAAACATACGTCTGAACCCCTACGGCATGCTGGCTTTCAGGACAATAGGCCTTAACAGGGAAAACAGTTCCAATGTAGGCTTGGAACTTACCTACGATTCCATCCTTAAAGGAAAAGAAGGCAGAAGGCTGGTGCGCTTTATTGCCGGCGGTGTTGCGGTACCTGTGGAAAACGCCAACGAAATTGACCCCGAAGACGGCAAGGACATCATCACGACCATTGATATAAAAATGCAGGAAATTGTAGAGAATGCGCTGATGAAGATGATGCAGGAAAACGAAGCCCAGAAAGGCACTGCCATTGTGATGGAAGTAAAAACCGGCAAAGTAAAGGCCATTGCAAACCTCGACAGGACACCCAACGGCAATTATGCCGAAATATACAACAATGCCATTACACCTACAGAGCCGGGCTCTACTTTTAAGCTTGCCTCTATGCTGGCTGTGCTCGAAGATGGCAAGACCGATACCGGCAAATCCATTGACATGGAAGGCGGCCGCTGGCTGATAAATAAACGCACCGTATACGACAGTGAGAACCACGGGCATGTGGCCAGTGTGAAAAAAGCATTTGAGATGAGCTCTAACGTAGCAAGCGCCAAGCTGGTGTATAATGCTTACGGCGCCAACCCTGCATTGTTTATTGATCATTTAAAGAACATGGGCTTTGCAGAAAAAACAGGTATAGACCTGGTAGGCGAACGCAATCCCGTGATACATCTGCCCGGCTCATCTACATGGAGTGCAACAACATTGCCCTGGATGGCATTTGGCTACAGCCTTACCATATCACCGCTGCATACCGCCATGCTGTACAATACCGTGGCCAATAATGGTAAAATGATGCGGCCTTATCTCGTAGATGCCATTGCCAGCGATGGTGTGGTAATAGAAAAAAAGTACCCGCATGAAGTAAGAACTATTTGTTCTCCCGAAGTGGTGAATAAATTACAGGCCATGCTGGAAGGTGTGTGCAATATTGAAGGTGGCACAGGCTACAGGCTGTTGCGCGATGTGCCTTTTAAAGTGGCAGGCAAAACCGGTACTGCTTTGGTGGCTCAGGGAAAGCTGGGCTACAATGCAGGCATTTACCAATCGTCGTTTGCCGGATATTTTCCCGCTGAAAAGCCGGAATATACCTGCGTTGTAGTGATCATCAACAAACCGCGCGCGGCCAAATATTATGGTGCTGCAGTGGCCGGGCCTGTGTTTAAAGAAATTGCACAGCGGCTGTATACGATGTACGTGCGGAGGGATGGCAATGAAAAGGATCATGGTTTAGACAGTTTAAAAGCGGAATCATCCAACTATTATTTCGCGGGCGGCGTGCATGACCTGCATACCATATTCAAGACACTGGGCATCAATTACGTGGATTCTGCAACCGTACAAAAACAGTTTGCGCTGGTGCATGGTTATGAAAAGCCTGTATTGAAAAACCTGAATTACCTGAAAGGGAATAAGATGCCCAACCTTGTTGGCCTTGGGTTGAAAGATGCTTTGTACCTGTGCGAGAGCAAAGGGCTGAAAGTATTTATAGATGGAGTAGGGAAAGTTACTTCGCAATCCATAGCTATGGGAGATCCTGTGGAATCAGGGCAACAAATAAAATTATTATTGAATTAACCGTTGAAGACACTTAGAGACATATTGCACCATATACCAACCGTTAAACTGGCGGGTGATGCCGGTGTGCAGGTAAAAGATCTGCAACTCGACTCCCGTAAGGTTTCTGACGGTACTGCGTTTATAGCCATCAGAGGCGCCGTGTCTGACGGCCACGATTTTATAGGCAAGGCTGTTGAAAACGGCGCTGTTGCTGTATTCTGTGAAAAGCTGCCGCAGGTAGTGCAGGAAAATATTGTGTATGTACAGGTGAAAGATACACAGGAAGCTGCGGCTTTGGTAGCAGGGAATTTTTACCAGCATCCGTCTTCTGAAATAAAGCTGTATGGCATTACAGGTACGAATGGCAAAACTACCGTAGCTACAATCCTGTATAAACTATTCACAGGGCTGGGATATAAATGCGGGTTGGTAAGTACAGTGGAAAATAAGATAGGACAAGAAGTGATACCGGCTACACATACCACGCCGGACGCCATCAGCCTGAACGCTTTGTTGCAACGTATGCAGCAGGAAGGTTGTACGCATGTATTTATGGAGTGCAGCAGCCATGCTATACACCAGCACAGGACCACAGGGCTCAGCTTTGCAGGCGGTATTTTTACCAACATTACTCACGACCATCTGGACTACCATAAAACATTTGATGAGTACATAAAAGTAAAGAAAAAATTCTTTGACCAATTGCCTTCAGTCGCATTTGCACTCACCAACATAGATGATAAGCGTGGCAGTGTAATGCTGCAAAACACAAAGGCCACAAAGCGCACATACAGCCTCCATACTATGGCAGATTTCAAAGGAAAAATCCTGGAGAATGCATTAACAGGCCTTGTGATGCTTGTGAATAACCGTGAGGTGCATTTCAGGCTTATTGGGGAGTTCAATGCCTACAACATACTGGCTGTCTTCGGTACAGCTATATCTGCCGGTGAAGATAGCGAGGAGGTGTTGCGCATATTGAGTATGCTTACCAGTGCGGAAGGCAGGTTTGACTATATCGTAAGCAAAAGAAATATTATCGGCATTGTAGACTATGCACACACGCCGGATGCATTGCAAAATGTATTAGAAACTATTGGCCAGCTGAAAAAAACCGGCGGCCGGGTGATCGCCGTGGTGGGCTGCGGTGGAGACAGGGATAAGGCCAAGCGCCCGGTAATGGCTAAGGTAGCTGCTGAACTGAGCAGCCGCGTGATACTGACCAGTGATAATCCGCGCAGCGAAGATCCTGCAGTTATCATCAGGGAAATGGAAGCAGGACTGAATACTGCCGGCAAAAGAAAAGCTATAAGCATCGCCGACAGGAAAGAAGCGGTAAAGACAGCCGTAAGCCTCGCAAATGATGGAGACATCATACTTGTAGCAGGAAAAGGCCATGAAAAGTACCAGGAAGTAAACGGCGTGAGAAATCATTTTGATGATAGGGAAGTATTAATGGAAATGTTTGAATTGTTAGAAAAGTAAATTGAAAAAATAAACCGGCATGTTATATCATTTGTTTAATTGGTTAAAAGAAAATTACGATTTCACCGGTGCGGGTGTATTTCAATACATCTCGTTCCGGGCATCCATGGCATTGATATTTTCATTGCTGATAGCTACCATCTATGGCAGAAGGCTGATCAATTTACTCAAGCGTGCGCAGATAGGCGAAGAGGTAAGAGACCTCGGCCTGGAAGGACAGCAGGAAAAAAAGGGCACGCCTACTATGGGCGGCATCATAATTTTATTGGCCATACTGGTGCCTACCATTTTGTTTGCAGACCTTACCAATGTTTACGTGCAGCTTATGCTGCTCTGCACCGTTTGGATGGGTGTGATAGGCCTGTTGGATGATACTTTAAAAATACGGTCCAAGAAAAAGGCCATGCAAAGCGGCGGCAGGTATGAGAAGAAAGACAAGGATGGCCTGGCCGGTATGGCCAAGATCATCGGGCAGGTAGGCCTCGGCATCATCATCGGGTCAACATTGTATTTCAGCCAGGATGTAGTGATTGAAAGGCCCGTGATCAATCAGCAGGGGATTACACAAAATTCCGTTCCTGCTCAGAACGAAGTGGTGCGTGAAGTTTCTGGCAGGGAGAAAAGATATGTAAAAGCCAACCAGCCCATCACTACCATTCCTTTTGTAAAAAACCATGAGTTTAATTACAGTAAAATTATTTCGTGGATGGGCGAGGGTGCCGATAAGTTTACCTGGCTTGTTTACATCCTGATTGTCACTTTCATTATTGTGGCTGTCTCTAACGGGGCAAACTTAACGGATGGTATAGATGGCCTCGCCGGCGGAGTCAGCGGTATCATTGGCTTTGGTATGTTCATATTCATTTATGTTAGCGGTAATTATATTTTATCTGATTACCTCAACATCATGTACATACCCAACATCAGTGATCTTACTATTTTCACCGCAGCGCTCATGGGCGGCTGTGTCGGCTTTCTCTGGTACAATGCTTATCCAGCACAGGTTTTTATGGGCGATACGGGAAGCCTGGCATTGGGCGGCATCATTGCATCGTTGGCGATTATTGTAAGAAAAGAATTGCTGATCCCTATTTTTTGCGGCATCTTTTTGCTGGAAAATCTGAGTGTGATCTTACAGGTGAGTTATTTCAAATACACCAAAAAGAAATTTGGCGAAGGCAGGCGGATATTTTTAATGAGCCCGATGCATCATCATTACCAGAAGAAAGGTTACCACGAAAATAAGATATCCGTACGCTTCTGGATCGTAAGCATTATACTGGTTGTGTTTAGCATAGCTACTTTAAAAATGAGGTAATGAACAGGAATAAACATCAAAAGCTTTGTGTACTGGGTGCTGCTGAAAGCGGCATAGGCGCTGCTTTGCTGGCTGTGCAACAAGGCTTTGAAGTGTTTGTGAGCGACTATGGAAAAATTGAAGAGGCATATAAAGTAAAATTGCATAACGCAGGCATAGCCTATGAAGAAGGCGGCCATACGACAGCGAAAATCCTTGACGCAGAGGTGATTGTAAAAAGCCCGGGCATTGCGGAAAGCACACCTGTAATGAAGAAAATAAGAGAAGCCGGCATTGAAGTGATCAGTGAGATTGAGCTGGCTTACCAATACAAAGGCGATAGTAAAATAATTGCCATCACAGGCACCAACGGCAAGACTACAACAACGTCATTGATTTACCACATCTGCACAACAGCAGGCCTTGACTGTGCATTGGTGGGCAATATAGGCTACTCGTTTGCTCAACAGGTAGCAGAAGATCCGAAACCGTTGTACGTGTTGGAAATAAGTTCTTTTCAGCTGGATGATATAAAAACGTTCCGCCCGGATGTGGCAGTACTGCTCAACATTACAGAAGACCACCTGGACAGGTATGATTACCGCATGGAGAATTATATAGACAGTAAATTTAAAATTACGGCAAATCAGCATTCAGACGATGTTTTCATCTACAACCTTGATGACAACATCATTATAAAAAAATTAAAAAACATTTCAGTTTTATCACAATCAATCCCTTTTACAATGAAACAGGAAGTAAACAAAGGCGCATACATTAAAGACGGACAAATGATGTTGAAAGCACAGGAAGAACGTGTAAGCATGAACATTTATGATTTCGCATTAAAAGGGAAACATAATCAGTACAACACTATGGCAGCGGGACTGGCGGGGGCAAGCCTTAACATACGCAAAGAAAAAATTCGCGAAGCGATCAAAACTTTTGAGAACCTTGAACACCGCATGGAGCCGGTAACCACCATCAACGGTATAGAATTTATCAACGACAGTAAAGGCACAAACCTCAACAGCGTTTGGTTTGCGCTTGAAAGCATTGCCAAGCCTACCATTCTCATTATGGGCGGTATTGATAAAGGCAACGATTATTCTTTCCTCGAAGAGCTGGTGAAAGAAAAAGTAAAAGCCATTGTCTGCCTCGGGCTGGACAATTCCAGGATCGTCAATGCTTTCAATACGCTGGTGCCGGTGGTAGAAACATCTTCCATGAAAGATGCAGTGGGAGAGGCTTATCATTTAGCTGCCTCCGGAGATGTAGTGTTATTAAGCCCCGGCTGTTCCAGCTTTGATCTTTTTAAAAATTATATGGACAGGGGTAACATTTTTAAACAGGAAGTAAAAGCATTATAACAATGTCATCAACGTACAACATAGACGGCTCTGTAAAAAAATACCTTGGCAGGATAAAAGGCGACCAATACATCTGGGGTTGCGCGGCGTTGCTTGCCCTGGTGTCTATGTTGGTGGTGTACAGCGCTACCGGCTCGCTTGCTTATAAAATGAACAACGGCAATACCGAGATCTATTTATTTAAGCAGCTGGTATTTATATTACTCGGATTTGGAATGATCTACCTGTTGCATAAAGTGAACTATGCATTATTCTCGAAGATCGCATTGATACTCTATATCATCTCCATTCCCTTGCTGGCATACACTTTATTTTTCGGCGCAGAGATCAATTCCGGTGTACGGTGGATTGAGATACCCATCATTAACATGACGTTCCAGACAAGTGATTTTGCAAAGCTTGCTTTGTATATGTTCCTCTCCAGGCAGTTGAGCCGCAAACAGGAAAACGATAAGATCAAGGACCTTAAGAAAGGCTTCCTGCCTGTGTTTATTCCTATCGTGCTTACCTGCGGCCTCATTATGCCTGCAAACTTATCAAACGCTTTGCTCACGGGGCTTACATCCCTATTGCTATTGTTTATAGGCAGGGTAAGGTATAAGCATATATTTATGATGATCGGCGTAGCTATGATACCGGTTTTGCTGATAGTAGGCGTAGCTGTAACTACCTACAACCCCGACCTCGAGCATACCCACAATAAAAATATTGTAAAAATGGAAACCGTGCAGGACGAAAGTTCTGTATTCAAAAGGTTTTCTACATGGGTTAGCCGCGTACAGGATTTTCTCTTTGCCAAAGGCGATGATGTGCCTTACCAGGTGCAGCAAAGCAGGATAGCAATTGCGAACGGCGGCGTATTATTTGGCCTCGGCCCCGGTAACAGTGAGCAGCGTAACTATCTGCCACAGGCTTACAACGACTTTATCTATTCCATCATCATAGAAGAATACGGTTTATTGGGGGGTGTGTTCATCATATTTATTTACCTGGTTTTTTTATACAGGTGTATAAGTATATTCAGGAAATGCCCGGGCGCGTTCGGGGCGTTCCTTGCGCTTGGGTTAAGCTTTACGCTGGTGATACAGGCAGTATCTAATATGGCCGTAAACGTAGGATTGATACCGGTTACAGGCGTTACGCTGCCGCTGATAAGCATGGGCGGCACATCTTTTCTGTTTACCTGTGCATCTATCGGCATTATCCTGAGCGTATCCCGTTATGTGGAATTAAACGTAAGAGGCAATGTTGAAAATGAAGGCGATGCGGTGGCAGAAGCCCGGCCGTTAATAGAAAGTGAGACAATAGAATAATAAAAAACAAAAAAATGAAAAGTAAAACAGGCAAAGTGATCATAGCAGGCGGCGGCACAGGAGGGCATATCTTCCCGGCTGTGGCTATTGCCAATGCACTGAAAAATATCATGCCCGCACTGGAAATTCTTTTTATTGGCGCTAAGGGTAAAATGGAGATGGAAAAAGTGCCTGAAGCGGGCTATAACATTCAGGGCATAGACATGGCAGGCTTTAACCGCAGCCAGATGCTGAAGAATATTTCTTTGCCTTTTAAACTCATTAAAAGCTACTTCCAGGTAAAAGAAATTTTCAAAAAATTTCCGCCTGATGTGGTTATCGGTGTTGGCGGCTACTCTACATTCCCGGTGTTAAGATACGCTCAGAAAGAAGACATTCCTACGTATATCCATGAGTCAAATTCTTTTGCAGGCAAGAGTAATATTTTGTTGGGGAAGAAAGCTGTAAAAGTATTTGTAGCTACCGACGGTATGGAGAAATTCTTTCCTCCGGAAAAAATACAGATCACCGGGAACCCGGTAAGGAAGAAGATTGTAGAGAATACAGTAGGCAAAGAAGAGGCGAGAAACTACTTTAACCTGCATGCTACGAAGCCTACCGTACTGGTGGTTGGCGGCAGCCTCGGCGCAAAAAGTATCAATGATGTGATTGCTTTTCATCTTTCAGATATTTCTACGCTGGATGTGCAGCTGATCTGGCAGACGGGTAAAAATAATTCGCAGACTTACATCAGTATGGCGGCCTTTGCAAAAGATAATATTTATGTTTCAGAGTTTATATCAGAGATGGAGTACGCGTATGCTGCGGCAGACATCGTGGTAGCAAGGGCAGGCGCCATGACGGTTTCGGAGCTTTGCGTGGTAAAGAAGCCTGTGATCTTTGTGCCTTATCCTTACGCAGCAGAAGACCATCAGACGGTTAACGCTATGAACCTGGTGAATAAAAAAGCCGCAGAGATAGTGCCGGACAGCGAAGTGCGGACAAAGCTTTTCTCTGCAATAACCGATTTATTATTCAACGAAGAAAAGAAAAACACTTTTATTAAAAACATATCCGCATTGGCCACAACCAATGCCAATGAAGTAATTGCATCAGAAATAATTAAAGATATTTTTAAATAAGCATGGATCAGGAAGCGCACTTATTGAGGTTAAACAACATTGTTATCAAGTCTGTGTATTTTATTGGCATAGGCGGTATTGGTATGAGTGCGCTTGTACGGTATTTCCTTTCTAAAGCCGTGCGTGTAGCCGGTTACGATCTGAAAGAAACAGAACTAACGAAGCGCCTTACACAAGAGGGTGCGCATATTCATTATGAAGATAATGTGCAGCTGATTTCAAAAGATGCCGATGTAGTTATTTACACGCCGGCTATTCCTGTCAATCATACAGAGCTGGCTTACTACCGCGAAAATAAGTATGTGGTTGTAAAGCGCAGTGATGTGCTTGGATGGATTACAGAAAATGCTTTTAATATTTGTGTGGCAGGTTCACATGGAAAAACTACGGTCACAACCATGATCGCTTACCTGCTTCGCGAGACAGGCTATGGCTCAAATGCTTTCCTGGGCGGCATTGCAGCGAATTATGATACTAATTTCTGGAGCAGCGATCGAAATGTAAATGTTGTGGAAGCCGATGAGTACGACCGGTCCTTCCTGAAGCTTTCTCCTGATGTAGCCATTATTACAGCGATGGATCCGGATCACCTGGATATTTACGGCACAGTGCAAAACCTGGAAGATGCTTACCTGGCATTTGCGTCTAAGCTCAAGAGCGCAGGGCTTTTGCTGACCAAGTACGGTTTAAAGCATAAGCACAATTTTGGTGCAGAAAAACACCTAACCTACAGCCTGGATAATAGGGATGCAGATATTTATGCCTTTGATATAAAAGTGCATGAAGGGGCTTACCATTTCCACGTGCATATCAATGGTGTAGAAATAAAAGACCTTATTTTAAAAACGGGTGGCCTGCATAATGTGGAAAATGCTATAGCCGCCATTGCTGTAGCCGGTTATCTCAACATTGCTGAAAGCCAGATAAGACAGGCATTGCAGCTATTCAGGGGTGTAAAAAGAAGGTTTGAGTTTGTGCTGAGCCATACAGATTCGCCATACGTATTGATTGATGATTATGCGCACCATCCCGAAGAATTAAGCGCCGTAATCAAAGGTGTAAGAAGTTTGTATAATGAGCAGATGTTGCTGGTGTTTCAGCCGCATTTGTATTCAAGAACCAAAGATTTAGCAGCAGAATTTGCAGCCAGCCTTGATCAGGCAGATGAAGTGATCTTGCTTCCTGTTTACCCGGCACGCGAGCTGCCAGTGGAAGGCGTTTCCAGTGAGCTGATCGCAGAGAAAATGAAGAATAAAAATTGTAGTGTATTAACCAAAGAAGCATTTACAGAAACAGTAAGGCAAAGAAAGCCGGCGTTGATAGTTATGTGTGGTGCAGGAGATATCGGTGAGATGCGGCAAACCATTAAAACAATTTTATTGGAAAAATAAATGACAAAAAGAAAGATCATATTGATTTCGTGGCTGTTGTTGTTCTTCGCAACAATAGCGCTTTTTGTCTATGCCGGAGATGTAAAGCGCAGCAAGATCTGCAAGGGTATTAAGGTAGAGATCGTAGGACAGAAGAAATATGTTTTTGTAAATGAAGAGCAGATAAAAGGCATTATTGCGGCAAACGGAGGGCGTGTGGGCTATGTAACAGATTCCATTGACCTGAAAAAACTTGAGCAGGTGCTGTATGCCGATGTGTGGGTAAAAAAAGCTGACCTGTATTTTGATAACAACCAGGTATTACAGGTGCGTATAGCTGAGAGCGACCCGATTGCCAGGATCTTTACGGATCAGGGCAATACTTTCTACATCGACAGCAGTGCTAAAAAGCTGCCGGTAAACAGCAAGGTTTCTGCCAGGGTGCCCGTTTTTACTTCGTTTCCCGAGGCCGGCAATGTAGAGGCCGATACATTGCTTATTAAAGATATTCAGCGGTTAAGCAGTTTTATCAACAGCGATACATTCTGGACAGCCATGATTGCGCAGATAAACATTGTCAATAAAAACCAGTTTGAATTTGTGCCCGTTGTCGGCAACCATATGATAGCGATCGGCACAGCAGATAGCATAGAGAATAAATTCAACAGGTTGTATAGTTTCTATCAGCAGGTGTGGGTTGCCAAGGGTCTGGATAAGTATAAAAAAATAGACGTGCAGTACAATGGCCAGGTAGTGGCCACACTGCGAGATTCAGCTAACAGGAACGATGCTGTGTTTGGCATTCCCGTGCGTATAGATACCGTATCATTGGCAGATACCATAAGCAATAAAAATATCCCTGCCAGGCAGGCGCAACCGAAGACTGGTGCGGCAAACAAAAAAAATGCCGCAACACAAGCACAGGAGCGTAAAAAGCCTCCGCCTGCAGGTGCAGCCAAACAGGATAAACACGCAACAACCAATCGAAATACAAACAAATAACAACTAAAATATATCATTATGCATCAAGACTCAAACTTCCGGGAAAAACAGGCGGCATATGCTGCAAACTCTCCGATCATTGTGGGGCTCGATATTGGTACCACCAAGATCGCTGTAATTGCGGGAAGAAAGAATGAACACGGTAAGCTGGAAATAGTCGGTTTCGGTACAGCGCCCAGCAACGGTGTGCAACACGGGCAGGTTTTAAACATTGATCAAACAGTAAGAGCCATTAAAGTGGCAGTGGAGAATTGCCTGAAAAGCAATCCAGAACTTGATATCAATGATGTGTATGTAGGCATTGCGGGCCATCACATCAAAAGCCTGCAAACACGCGGCGACATGGTGCGCCAGAACTCGGAAATTGAAATTCAGCGCTTTGAAATTGATCAGCTGATCGATAACCAGAAGAAGACATTTATACCTGCCGGCGACGAGATCATTGATGTGATACCACAGGATTTCTATGTAGATAATTTCCAGAATATCAAAGAACCCGTAGGCCACAACGGCGTGAAAGTTGGCGCCAACTTCCACATCATTACCGGAGATAAAAATGCTATCAGGAACATCAACCGCGCGGTAAACAGAAGCGATCTGAAAACAAAAGACCTCGTATTGCAGCCGCTTGCATCTGCCTCCGCCGTGATGAGCGACCTGGACATGGAAGCCGGCGTAGCCATATTAGACATAGGTGGCGGTACCTCTGACCTGGCTGTGTTTTATGAAGGTGTATTGAAGCATACTGCAGTGATCCCTTTCGGAGGGGAAAACATTACCAATGATATCCGCGTAGGCCTGGGAGTGCTTAAGCACCAGGCAGAAGCGCTGAAAAAACAATTCGGCTCTGCCATCAGCGACGAAGCTAAGGCCAATGCCTACATTACCATCAATGGTTTAAAAGGTATGCCTTCCAAACAAATCAGCGTAAAGACGCTTGCTGAAATTATACAGGCGCGCATGAGCGAGATACTGGATTTTGTGTCTTACCATCTGAAGCAGGTAGGCCTTGACAACAGGATGCTCAATGGCGGTGTGATCCTTACAGGCGGCGGCTCTCAATTGAAAAACCTGATACAGCTTACCGAATATGTTACCGGCCTCAATGCACGCGTAGGCTTGCCCAACGAGCACCTGGCGCCCAACCATATTGAGCAGTTGAAAAGCCCGATGTATTCTACCTGTTTAGGCCTGATACTGAAAGGATGCAATGACTATGAGATGCGTGAGGATTTTATAGAAATAACAGAGAAAGATACTGAAGTAGAAGTGCCTAAAGAATTAATATCCGAAGAAGTTGTGCCGGAAACAGTCGTGGAGGAGAAGAAAGGAAAAGCTGGCATCGGCAAAAAACAGGAAGACAGGATCACTAAATTCTGGAGCCTGTTTTCAGAGAAAGTAAAGAACGGCCTGAATGAATTATTCAAAGAAGAAAGCGATACGGATCTTCGTTAAAATATAGATAAGATGCGGGTTTCGTGAGAATTAGTTTCCAAAAAAATTATATTTTCAATTTTAATACTACTTAATAACTTAATTAAATTATAGACAATGATAGATTTTGATATTCCTAAAAACCAGTCGTCAATTATCAAGGTAATTGGGGTTGGGGGCGGAGGAAGCAATGCAGTAAATTATATGCATTCTCAAAACGTGGAGGGCGTAGATTTTATTGTGTGTAATACAGATGCCAAAGCGCTTGAGCTTAGCAATATTTCCAATAAAATCCAATTAGGCCCGCACCTGACACAGGGATTGGGAGCAGGAGCCAACCCCAGCGTTGGTAAAAAAGCTACCGAGGAATCGCTCGAGGAGATAAGAAGAATACTGGAAGTAAATACCAAGATGGCTTTTGTGTGCGCCGGTATGGGCGGTGGCACAGGTACAGGCGGCGCGCCTATCATTGCTAAAATATGCCAGGAGCTGGGCATACTTACCGTAGGTATCGTTACCACACCTTTTGGTTTTGAAGGGCCTAAGCGCAGGACGCAGGCAGAAGCCGGTATCCGGGAACTGGAGCCCTATGTAGATACCTTACTCGTGATCTCCAACGATAAATTGAAGATGCTGCATACGAACCTGAAAATTCGGGAAGCCTTCGGAAAGGCTGATGATGTGCTGGCTACGGCAGCCAAGTGTATAACCGATATCATCAACAGTAAAGGCCACATTATCGTAGACTTTGCAGATGTTTCTACCGTAATGAAAAACGGCGGCGTAGCCATCCTCGGCAGTGCGCAGGCTGAAGGTGAAACCCGTGCGCAGAAAGCCATTGAAGACGCACTTAATTCTCCATTGCTCAACGATAATGATATTCGTGGTGCCAAATGGATACTGCTGAATGTGATCACCGGCACAGGTGAATATGAATGCGGCATGGATGAGTTTGAACTCATCAATGATTATGTGCGCATGAATGCCGGCGAAGATACAGATGTGATCGTGGGCATGGGCGTTGATGAAAGCTTAGGCAAAAGCCTGGCTGTAACTCTTATAGCCACTGGCTTTGAGAATAAAGACCCATTTGTAGAAACAGATAAGATCAACCAGGAAATGAAGAAGTCGGAAATGGTTTTCTTAGACCTGAAAGATGCAGAGACCACTCCTCATCAGCCGGTTGTTATCTTCCCGAAAACTGAAGAAAAGCAGCAGGAAGCCGCTCCGCAGCAAGTTCCGGATCAGCAAGCTCCAAACCCGGAAGCCCCAAAGCAGGAACCCCTGCAACCACCCGTAGCTGAACATACACAACCGCCTGTACAGGAAAACCTGGTGCTTGATCTGAAAGAGGAGCAAGAAGAAGTTGTTTCTTTTGTGGCTGCTCGCAAACCGGCAGAAGAAGTAAAACCGGAGCCTGTGCAGCAACCAAAAGCAGAAGAGAAGAAAGAAGAAAAAAAGCCTTTCTTAAGCAAGCCTTCCATGATCTATGCTACTCATCCCGAAGCGAAGCAAACCGTGCACACAAAGGCTACGGAAGACAAGGAAGCAAGCATTGAATTTGAATATCACGAAAGCGGTTCTGAAAATCATACTGCAAAAGTGAGCCATCCCGTAAACTTCCTGGATGAAGACCTTACCGATGAAGAGATGCAGAAACGCAGGGCGGCAGAACGTGTACAAAAACTCAGGAACCTTTCTTTTGATATTAATTCCAATGACCCTAACAGTGAGCTCGACAATGTGCCGGCCTATGTACGCAGGAAGCTGGAATCTATGCAGCGCGAGAGCAATACTTCTACCGCAGAAGAATATTACAGCAAAATAACAGTAGAGAAAACAGAAGACAATAAGATCAATCTTTCCAGCCTCAACAGCTTTCTTGATGGCAAAAAGCCTGACTAATAAAGATAGTTTTAGTTGTTAAAAAAAGGGCCCGATGAATTCCTATCAAAGGGCTCTTGCTTTTCATTGAAGTTTCAATTATTTTTTCCATACAAATTCCATCCCTGGTTGTGGTTGGCTTTGTAGTTAGCTGCAGGCGGTTCAAAAGCTATCCCTTTTTCTTTGGAAGCAATGGGCTCTTTAAAAATGCTGATAGAATCTCCGGCTTGCTTAAAGAATGCTACGAAATAATTTCCTGCTTTATTGTGCCCTATAAATTTGTTATTGGCGGCATCAAAAACATCTTTTTCTAAAGTATAATTTGCATTTACCATCGCCCCGGATACAGAATAAAACATACTGTCGGGGGTAATGATGTAGCTTACTTTATGCGGCTTTCCCGGCACAGGAAAAAATGTACGTTCCCACTTTCCCAAAAACTTTGCAGGTATGGCATCGTTTGTATATGAATTATTTGATGTGTTCTTTTTTTGATTTGTTTCTTCGCTGGCGCTATTGGTACAAGCTGCTAAAGACAGCATTGATACGGCAATAGCCAAAAATAATTGCTTGTGCATAAGAATATATTTTTTATAAAATAGCTTGTAAAATAACGGCCGCCAGCGGAGGGATAAGCCCTGCAAGCAAAAGCCAGATGCCGCGTTTAGAAAATCCGTATTTCCCTTTTATAATCACCATCCCTGTAATGGTAATTAATATAAGCATTACAGCAAAAATATCGGATACCCACTTCCATACATGCACGCTGTTTCTGTGCAATACATTTAATTGATAAAAAACCGGGCGTTTAGATATACGTTCATAAAATCCGCGCTTTTCTTTTAAATACACATGAAAAGTGGCGTTGTTGTAGTAGATCTTTACCTGGCCGGGTGTAGGGAAGTCATACAGTTTAAAAGATTTTTCTCCCGTAAGCCGGCTTATAGCTTCTATTTCTGCCTGTTCTAACTTTGCTGCCACACGGGTTTGCGGAAGAATGATCTCTTTCTTTATCAGTATAAAGTCAGGGTCCCAGTCGTTTACATGATTCAGCGCAATCCCAGATATACAATAGATTATTATCAGCCCGGAGAAAAAATAACCGAGATCACGATGCCAATGAAGGCTTAGCCTTCTGATCTTCGTGTACAATGTCCTCCTCATTATTGCATTACTTTATCAGCATAGGAGTTGGTAATGTCTATTGCCCACCTTTCTACGTTTGCATCGGGCAGGATAGCATCAGGTTTATACATCACACGTTGTTTATAATCTTTTACTTTTTCTACTCCTCCACCGATTATCTTTAGCTGGAAATTTTCGTCAAACGCAACAAGTACAGGTATTACAATAGCTTTCTTTTTGGCCCGGAGAATTTTATTGATTGCATTTGTGGTAGGCCCGGAAGAATAGTGTGCTATATGGCCGCACCAGGCATATTCCAAGTGATCGATGCCGGCATTGTCCTGCAGATATTTTCCTACCTTCCTAAAAAGGGCTTCCCATTCTTTTTCGTAGGTTTCATCACCATAGCCGATTAATACCACACCTTCTTCTGCAGGATTTTCAGACAATTCTTTCATCCTGCGCAGCACATTTTTTTCCAGTACTTCAGTAAAATCCAGCAAGGGTGTTATGTGCACTTTTGCTTTGGGCGTATAGCGTGCTATTTTTTCTATTTTCAGCATTTCCATAGATTTCGGGTCTTCCTTCTGGCCAAGTATAGTTGGAATATCTTCAAACGAATGCGGACTTACCGTTAAGAATATCGGCGTAACAATTACGTCTGTAAAACCTTCATCGTCAAATGCTTTCATTTGTGTGGCAATAGACGGTTCATTATACTCCATGAAAGCTGTTTTAATCCCTTCTATTTTTTTACCGTTTAATATTTGAGGTGAAATATTTTTCTCAAGATCAAGCAGTGCACTTCTCCATGTGGCAGAGCGCGATCCGTGATTCACCAGCAGTAGCCCGGTCTTTCTTTTCTCATTGCCGGAATTTTTATTGTCTTTTGAATTTCCTGGTTTACAAGCTGCCATACCTGTTATGATCAGGAAGGATGCAGCAATAATATAAAATATGTATTTTTTATGCATGGTTTATTTTTTATTTAAAAGATTATCAAATCTGTACCGGAGTGTGAGCTGGTACATCCTGCCCGGCGTCATAGGCATATAAAAATTGTAGATCTTAGGCCGGTAGTTAAAGAGGTTATCAATAGCAAAATTCAGTTCAATGGTGTTTCTGTACTGAACTAAAGTATTGAGGCGCCACATCAGCACAGCCGTGTACTCCTGCCTGTAATATTGCGCTTTTTCAGCGTCGAATCCATAGACATCCATATGTTGCTGATATTTGCCGGAGAGCGAAAATGTTGTCAAAAAATTATTTATTTTTCTGAAATATTCTGTTTTCAACACAGCGCCTCCGGGTCTTGTAGTAGAAGTTCTTTTGCCTTCGGTTTTTAACCCGTCATCGGTATAAGCGTAGCCTGCAAATATTTTCCAGTTGTTGAGAATCCTGTATGCCGATGTGATTTCAAAACCGGAAATTTTTTGCCTTTCGTCATTATGGTAGAAAATAGTGTCTCCGGCAGTATTTGGAAACAGCGCAATTTTGTTTTTTATATCATTGCGGAACACATTTACAGTCCACTCGCTTTTCTTTGGCCGGTAAGTAAGTGTAAGCATCAGGTTATTGCTGACTTCTGGTTTTAGATCCCGGGAGCCGATTATCTGAAACATTCCCAAATGATCCCAGTCTGTATGCAATTCTTTCAAGCTGGGTGAACGAAAGCCGCCGGCAAATGAAGCCCTGAGCTGCCACCGGGAAAAGATATCTGCTTTCAAGGCAAGGTTAGGGCTAAGGCGCGAACCGAAATCAGAATGATGATCAAGCCTTAAGCCGGTAAGTATTTCCACGCTGGGAAATGGTTTATAATCGTTTTGTACATAGGCGCTCAAAGTATTTGCCTGGTATTTGCTGCCTGCCTGAAACATATATGTGATCAGGCTTTCGTTGAGCAGCTCTAATCCCGAGACCAGTTGATTTTTTCTGTTTATCATGTTCTCGGAAACTATTCTTACATTATGAATGCAGCTGCTGTAAGTATCTGCTTGCTCGTTAAGTTTTCTGTAATGATTAGCTTTGCGATAATCATTGTAATTGTAAAATAAACGTAAAGCATTCAGGCTGTCGAAATGATAACTGCCTGTAAACAAACCTCCGATATTGTAGAAAAAATTATGCAGCACTTCTCCTTCTGCTCCTGCATTAAAGCGCTCCCTGATGCTGTAATTTCCTTTTAAATCCAGAACAAGCTTTTGAGTTGGAGAATAGCTGAGTTTTTGGTCGATCGTCAGAAGTTTACCACCTTCAACCTGCCAGGTGCTCAGGGCATGATCTGCTATAATTGTGTCAGGATAATACTTTCTGCCATAATTGGTATTTTGCAGTTCGTAACCTTGCTGTAAGCTTTGTTTTACAGAAGTAAGCCATGAAAATTTTCTTTGTCTGCCGCCTGCATTCATTTCCGCCTGGTAAAATTGCTTACTTTTTATGGATGCCGCCATGGAAACTTCCCAGGGCTTTTTATTATTTTTCGTAATGATGTTTATGATGCCGCCGATAGCATTTGAACCATATAGTGTAGCATAGGCGCCTTTTACAATTTCTATACGCTCAATAGTAGACGGGTTGATCATAGCATAATCAATATTGTTGCGGGTTTCACCGGATGTGCGTTGGCCATCCATCAATATCAAAACATAATTGCCGCCCAATCCCTGCATATTTATGTTGGGTACTCCTGCTTCATTGCCAAACTGGATGCCGGGCATTTCGTTCATTAAAATCTCATTTAAAGAAAGCTGGCCGCTGTTCTCAATATCTTTTCGTGAGATCACTCTGGTATAAATTGGTACATCTTTGAATTTTTTGGGTGTGGAGGTAGCAGTTATCACTACTTCCTGCAGGCTGTCATTTTCAAAAAAATCAGCCTGGGCAACTGCTGCCGTACCACAACAAAAAAAAGATGAAAAAAAGAAAAAAAATCTTTTTAATTCAGGTTTCATTTTTAAAATTTCCTGCTTCCGTCTGCCTGGTATACGTAGTTAAATGTGGGGTATACTCTTTCGCCTTTATCATTCAGGTATGTAGTGAATTGCACTTTGGCATATTTACCTTCGGCGGTTCTTACAATATATACATTCTTACGTAAGGTAAAAGTGTAGTTGGGCGGCGTTATCACCTCAAACTTCAACCAGTCAAGCGTTTTGTTCATTGGCTGATTTTCTTCTACCGGCCCTGTAGACTTTATAGCAACTATTACCTTTTCCTCTTTGTCTACCACATAACCGGATTCTGGCGCTTGGGTAACACTGTTGAAATCTTCAGTATTTAATTTTACAACACCTGCTTTTCCCTTTCCCGATGCGCCGCCATTAAGCCTTACATCATAAGAATGAAAAGCAATGTCCCAATCTGATCTTTCTTTGAAATTTGTTTCATTTATTCCCGGGATTGAATCCCCTGTTTTAAAAGAGAAGTATGTCCACCTGGAATAATCTTTTGCAACTAATTTTGCCGTTTTTGTATCTGGTTTCACATCAGGCTCAGTAGTTTCTTGTTTACAGCCTACTGATAATATAAACAAGGCAAGGGTAAATAAACCCGCATAAATCCTTTTCATTTTGCAATATTTTTTGTTAGATATTATTTCAATAGTGCAAGATTAAGAAGACTTTTTTGTCTCCATTTTCGAATTAAGGAAATTTAGAAACAAAAATATATTGCAATAAAAAATCCTGCGATCACCTCGCAGGATTTAAAATAAAGATTTAAAAAAGTTAATCGTCTGCATGAGCCCCGCCTTCTACTGTTTTAATTTTCAGCGTAGTAGTAAAATCGGGGCTGCCGCCAAAATTTTTATAGTTCACATCGTTCCATTCAATGTTGGTACTCTTCTTCAAACCATGTATAAGTATCGCATCCATATCAAATGTTTTGCCGGCCTGCAGTACTTTAAAGTCTCCGTTGAAGCCTAAGCGTGCGTCTTTGTACTCGTAACTCAATGCGCCTTCACCGCCGGCTTTTGGCAGGAAGAAGAACTGGTGAATACTGGCTTCTTCAATAAATTCCCCGTTCAGCAGTTTGTCTTTGGCATCGTAGAAATTTACTTCGAGTTTGTAAATGTCATAGCCTTTTTCCATCTTCACCTCCGGAGGAGTACTAAGCAGTGCATTGGTTTTCGGATCAATAAATTTACCGTCCCAACGCATAACTACTTTGGTAGTATCGTGCGCATGCAACTTGGTGCCGTGGTAATGGCCCTTAATGAACAACATCTCTACTTTCGTAGGATCGTCATGATTGTGTTCTTCATGCGGTTTTTGAGGGTCTTTGGTACAAGAGGTCACAGCTGCTGATAGTATAAAAGCGCCTGCGATCCATGATAGCATTTTTGTTTTCATTTTTTATTTTGTTTGGTTTTAAAATTCATAGCTCATCCTCAACTGTATATTCCTGCCTATATCATGGCTGTAATAACGGAACCTGTTGAGGTATTCTTTATATAATGTGTTGAACAGGTTGCTCACCGCCGCGTTCAGCTTGATTGCTCCTGAGCCCAATGGCATCCTTGTTCCCAGCGCAATGTTCACCAGGTGGTAGCCGGATGGCGGCGGTGCAAAATCCGATTGCGGTTCATAGCGGTTTTGTTTGGCAGTGAGTACAGATTCTATCTGGAAATAATTGTCTTTAAAACTTTTGCTGTTGCCTATGTTCCAGGTTATACCATTGCTGAGTTTGTCTGCAGGTATCATGTGCAGGTACTTCTTATTCGTCAGGTCCTTCGCTCTTACAAGCGATGCTTTGAGTTCATAAGTAAATGCTTTGCTGAACCGGTACGTAGCGCCCAGGTCTGCACCCAGGAACATTGCATGGGTTTGCCGGTATTGAAATACAGGAAATGCGCCGCGTATGCTTTGTTCATATTGCATGGAGGGTTCCAGGTAAATATAATCCCTGATCACCTGCCCGTAACCTGATATTTCAAAGGATAGATTCTGGCCGTAATGATATACGGTATTGATCCATTTATAACTTTTTTCACTGGTTAGTGCACTATCTCCACGTTCTACGCTTGCCGAGCCGTGGTGCAATCCGTAACTGTAAAGTTCATTCACCTGCGGCGGACGCCAGGCCAGCCCTGCGTTTGAGCTTATGTGCCATTCAGGCGACAGCTTAAAAAGCGCACCTAAAATGGCAGAAATATTGGAGAAGTTTTTTTCTCCGCCATAATAGCCTTCCTGTTTTATATAGTTGCCGCCCGGCTGGTCTGCCGGTATTTCTTCTCCCTGTTCATTCACATATTTATAAAATGCCCTTGACCCTCTTGAGTTGAGAAACTGGTAATCGTAACGCAAGCCGGCCTCTGCTTCCAGGTTGGTCTTTGTCAGCTTCTGTATGGCGTACACACTGCTTCCCATCTGCACGAAATTGGGTATCAATGGCGTCACGCCGGTGCCTGGTACATTCACATTCGATTTATAAAAACCATTTATGCCAAGCGTACTTTTCCAGTTTGCTGCATATCTTTTCTCCCAGCTGAGATCTGCGTTCTGTGCATTAAGCCGGAGATCAAGCGAGGGCAGCATATCCCTGCCTGCCCTGCGTAAATCATATTCACGGCGTTTGTTCTGCTGGTATGCATACAACGCATGCAACAGGCTGCCATCGGGCAGTTGGTAAGAAGCCTGTGCTTTGTAAAGCTCATGAAAAACGCGCTGCCTGGGCGCATCTATGTTATAGTAGAATGAACCTTTTTCAAAAGGCACTTCATTCCTGATCCTTGCAAAAAGACTGGTGGTATCCCCTATATGTGCTCCCTTAAAAATACCGGTTTCGGCGCTGAAAAAACTGCCAAAAACTTCTATACTGAAACGTTCTTTGCGTATGCCGGCAGCCGCCGAAAAGTTCAATTCGTGAATGCCGGTATTTTCTAAAAAATAATCTGCGGATCGGATGTTGCCTGCTTTTTTCCCCGAACCCTGAAGCCTCCATGCAAAGGAAGGAAAACGCCTGATGCCTGAACTCAGGCTCATTCCCGCCGCGTAAAGCCTGCCGTTGCTGGCGCCTGTCAGATCAGCTTCTCCGTGCAATGCCGGATCTCCGTAAGGAAGTTTTGGCGGATTTATAAGTATCACGCCACCCATGGCTTCTGCGCCGTAACGTACAGCATCTGCGCCTTTCACTACTACAATGTTCCTGGCAATGTTCGGGTCTACTTCCGGAGCATGGTCTGCTCCCCATTGCTGCCCTTCGAGCTTTACGCCATTGTTCAGGATAAGTATGCGGTTACTGTGCATGCCATTGATCACGGGTTTTGCAATGGTTGCGCCGGTTTGTATCATGGAAATGCCGGGTACGGTTTGCAGCAGGCCTGCAAGGCTGCTACCTCTTGTTTTTTCAAGTTCTTTATCAGTCAGCAGAACCGCAGTAGATGTTTTATTGTTGCCGTATGCACGGTACCCGGTTATTTCAATAGCGTGCAGTGTATCTTTTAAAGGATGCAGCTCTATCCTGAATGTAGTGCTGCTGTCTCTGATAAAAAAATGTTTGTCTGCAGGATAATATTCATCTGCCTCTGCATGCACATGAAAACTGCCGGTCCGGTATTGCTGTATGGTTATTGCACCCTGGTCGTTGGTTCTTTGTTTAAAAAAATTAGAACGCACCTCCGCATTAGCTATCAGGGTGTCATTATCTGCATCGGCAACTACAATGGTGATTGCCGGATTTGTTTTTTGAGAATAACCTAAAGCCGGTAAAGTGAATATACTCAACAGGCATACAAACAATCTGTTCCTGGATGCTATCATTTTGCAAATATGCAACAATACTGCAAATTATACAAAATAATACAACAATGTTTCAAAATATTAAGAAATAATTTTTACATTGAAAACTTTTTCAAAGTTGATTTTTAATTTTTCCTGTACTTCTTCCATAGGTATTTTCCGGCCCAGCTCTTTTTCCAAAGAAGTAACTTTTTTGTTCTGAATGCCGCAGGGAATAATAAAGTCAAAGTAATTGAGGTTGGTATTTACATTCAGTGCAAAGCCGTGCATGGTTATCCAGCGGCTGCAGCGAATACCCATGGCGCAGATCTTTCTTTCAAAACCTTTTTTATCAGGATCGAGCCATACACCCGTTTCCCCGGGGCTGCGTTGTCCTTGTAATCCATAAGCTGCCAGTGTAAGAATGATCACTTCCTCCAGGCTGCGCAGGTACCAGCCAAGGTCAGTTTTAAATTGTTCCAGGTCTATGATGGGATATCCCACAATTTGCCCCGGCCCGTGATAAGTGATGTCGCCCCCACGGTTAATATGAAAATATTCAATGCCCATTTCTTTAAGTTGATCTACCGGCATGAGCACGTGATGGTCGTCGCCGTTTTTGCCTAAAGTGAAGACAGGATTGTGTTCCACGAAAAAAAGATGGTTTTGCGGCTGCTCTCCGTTTTTTTTCTGTTCAGATTTTTCACGAAGCATCTCCTCCTGGAAATCCCATGCTTCCTTGTATGCTTTTCTGCCAAGGTCCTGGAAAATAATGTTTGTCATAAGCTGTAAAAATACAAATTAATCAGACAGGCTGGTATGTGATTCTATCTTTAAAAATTTCACCGGCAGCGAACCGTCTATACGTTTTCTAAAAAATTTATTTGTTTCTTGCATTTTTTATTATCTTGCAGCTGTATTCATGAAAAATCTTTTTCTATATACCCATTCTTTTGATATACCTGCTTTGGCAGCAGGAACTACGATCATTATTGGGACCCTGTAAAGGGTTCAGCATTACCATATCATCACTTGGGCTTTCCTAAGCCGCTATCAGAGAAAGGGGTTGTATTATTCATCAGCTAATCAATTAAAAATGCAAGTATTAAAATTCGGCGGGACTTCAGTAGCCAATGCCGAAAACATCAGGAAAGTAGTAAATATAGTTACTGCTGATCCACAAAAAAAATTGTTCGTAGTTTCTGCCTTAAGCGGCGTTACAGATAAATTAATAGAGATAGGAAATCTCGCCGCCGGCAAGGATCCATCATACACAGAGAAAATAAGCGCGCTCTCAGAGCAGCACCTGGAAGCAGTAAAAACATTATTGCCTGTTACTACGCAGAGTGCAAGTTTAAGTTTGGTCATGCAAACTTTTAATGAGCTGGAAGATATAGCTGAAGGCGTTTTCAGGCTTCAGGAAATTTCTGCTGCATCAAAAGACAAGATCATTGGCTTTGGCGAATTGCTGTCGAGCAAAATCATTTCTGCCTACATGCATTCGCTCAATATTGATCATGCCTGGATAGACTCCAGGGACTTGCTGTTAACCGATAACAATCACGGCAAGGCAAATATACTGTTTGAAGAAACCAACCAAAGGATCATTGACTACTTCAATGCTTCGGATAAAAATTTATTTATTGCCCCCGGCTTTATTGCGCGTGCTGAAACAGGCACCGTTACTACATTAGGTCGTGGCGGATCGGATTATACGGCCGCTGTTATAGCTGCAGCGCTGCATGCTGATGCCTTACAGATATGGACGGATGTTTCCGGTATGATGACGGCAGATCCCCGACTGGTAAACAACGCGAAAGTGATCCCCGTAATTTCATACAAAGAAGCGATGGAGCTTACACACTTTGGGGCTAAGGTAGTGTATCCGCCTACCATACAGCCCGCCATGGCCAGGGAGATCCCTATCTGGGTAAAAAATACTTTTGCCCCCGGCGATGCAGGCACGGTAATACAGCATGTAGCTCCACGCGAAGGAGAAGTAGTTACAGGTATCTCCAGCATATCAGACATCAGCCTGCTGAGCCTTGAAGGCAGCGGCATGGTTGGCATACCGGGGTCTTCCAAAACATTTTTCACGGCGCTGGCAGAAGCAAAAATAAATGTGGTGCTGATCACTCAAAGCTCTTCTGAACATTCCATCTGCGTGGCCGTAAACGCCGCTGATGGCACACGTGCCGCAACCGTTGTCAATAAAGCGTTTGCTTATGAAATTGATTCCCAGAAATTAGACCCGGTAAAAGAAGAGCACAACTTATCCATCGTAGCGCTGGTGGGCGATAAAATGAAAAGGCATCCGGGTATAGCAGGCAAAATGTTCAGTGCGCTGGGCAGGAATGGTATCAACATCCGCGCAATAGCACAGGGTTCTTCAGAAAAAAATATTTCTGCAGTTATCTCTACGGCTGATGTAAAAAAAGCGGTCAATACGCTTCATGAGCGTTTCTTTGAGCGGGCGCGCAAGCAGTTAAATGTATTTATCCTGGGTGTTGGCAACGTAGGCAGTAAGCTCATTGAACAGATCCGCGAGCAGCAGGATTTTCTGTTGAAAAATTTAAACCTTCAGTTGCGTATAATAGGTATTGCAAACTCGCGCCAGGCTTTACTTGCAGAGGATGATGAATTAGATTTAAGCAACTGGCAGCAGCATCTCAAAGATAGCGAAGAGATACAGCTACCGATGCTGGCAAAGAAAATAGTAAATAAAAACCTTCGAAATACAGTGGTGGTAGATGTTACAGCCGATGAGGCTATTGCGCGCTCTTACCATGTTTTCTTGTCAAGAAGTATCTCTGTAGTGGCCTGTAATAAAATTGCCTGTTCGTCTGATTATGCCTATTACCGGCGACTCAAAGAGCTCTCTGCGGATTTTAATGCATCATTTTATTTCGAAACCAATGTTGGCGCAGGTTTGCCGGTGATAGGCACACTGAATGACCTGTTGCGCAGTGGCGATGAAATTGTAAAAATAGAAGCAGTGCTGTCTGGCACGCTCAATTTTGTTTTTAATAACTATGATGGAAAAGAAACATTTGCTGAAGTGGTGAAACGCGCACAGGCAGAGGGCTATACAGAGCCAGACCCGCGCCTGGATCTGGGTGGCACAGATGTAATGCGCAAAATACTGATCCTTGCCAGGGAAGCAGGCTATGCATTGGAGATGGATGATATTGCAGCAACACAGTTCCTGCCGCAGGATTGTTTCAGCGGAAGTGTTGAAGATTTTTATGCATGCCTTGAGAAAAATGAAGCACATTTCAAAAAATTGTATGACAGTGCACATGACAAAGGTTGTAAACTGAAGTATGTAGCGGCATTTGAGCAGGGCAGAGCTATGGTTGGTTTGCAGGAAATCCCCGCTGATGCTGACTTTTATCATTTGTATGGAAAAGACAATATTGTTTTGTACTATACCAAACGCTATGCGCAGCAGCCGCTGGTGATCAAAGGCGCCGGCGCAGGAGGAGATGTTACAGCAAGCGGGGTATTTGCAGACATCATCAAAGCAGCGCCTTAGGTTAGTTCTGGAAGATATATGTACACAAAGCGCGTTAAGATTTTACTATGACACAAGGTTTGGTTAGTGCGCTAAATGTTTTCACGGCGCACATGAGGTAATGCTATTTTTAAACCAAGGAATTTACCAGGGCACAAGGCTGCTTGTGCCCCTGTGTTGCCTTGCCTGGGGTTGTAGCACTTGATCACTTGATCACTTCATAACTCCGTAACTCCGTAACTCCATCACTCCATAACCCTCATCACAACATTATAAAATCAAAATAATATCTTTGCCGGGCACAACGTTTACATTATGCACATACACATTCTTTCAGCCGTACCTGAATTATTAGAAAGCCCTTTTTCTCACAGCATCATGAAACGCGCACAGGATAAGGGTTTGCTGCATGTAGAAGTGCATAACCTCCGAAAGTGGTCGCTGAACAAATACAAACAGATTGATGATTACCAGTTTGGCGGCGGTGCAGGCATGGTAATGATGTGCGAGCCGCTGGTGAATGCCATAGAAACCTTACAGAAGGATGCGCCTTTTGATGAAATAATTTTTTTAACACCCGATGGGGACACCCTTGACCAGCCAATGGCCAACCAGTTGTCGCTTAAAAAAAACCTGCTGATCATCTGCGGCCATTACAAAGGCATAGACCAGCGCGTACGTGATCAGTTTGTGACTAAAGAAATATCTATTGGCGACTACGTTTTAAGCGGCGGTGAGCTGGCTGCTGCTGTACTGGTAGATGCTGTTGGGCGGCTGATCCCCGGCGTGCTGAACAATGAAACTTCCGCACTTACAGACAGCTTTCAGGATAAGCTGCTTGCACCCCCTGTTTATACCAGGCCGGTGGATTTCAGAGGTTGGAAAGTACCTGATGTGTTGCTTAGCGGAAACCACAGATTGATAGACGATTGGAGGCATCAACAGTCTGTTGAAAGGACTAAAAAGCTGCGCCCTGACCTGCTTTCAGGCGCAGATTTAATGTAAAGCGTTGATTCCTAAAAAATTATTGAAAAATTTCATTGAAAATCAGGTTTTTTAAATTAAATCCCTATAACTTTGCCGGTGAAACAACAGTTATCAAATTCTCTTTAACTAAACGTTCCTGCGTATTATGTTTTTGGATTTGGATCACACTGTATTATTAAAAAATTCAAAAAGTATTAAAATGAACATTTACGTTGGAAATCTTAGCTGGAGTTTAAGCAGCGATGATTTAAAAGAATTATTCTCTGAGTACGGAGAAGTAATCTCTGCAAAAGTAATTACGGACAAGTTTAACAACAACCGTAGCAAAGGATTTGCATTTGTAGAAATGGCTGACGAAGAAGCTGCAAAAAGAGCTATCGAAGGCCTTAACGGTGCTGAAGTTGGCGGTAGAAATATCGTTGTAAACGAAAAACAGGAAAACGGCGGCGGCTCAGGCTCTGGCGGTTACAAGAAGAAGAGCTATGATGGCGGACGTCGTGACGATCGTTACTAATAACAAATCTTTTTAGGCATTTTCCTGAAGAAAGTGCTGCATGGATTGCTTCGCAACTATACATAGCTGCGGAGCAATTTTTTTAATGGCATATGCTCGCTTATTGCGTTATACAAGTATACCCACAAAAAAACTCCCGGGAAGGGAGTTTTAAGAATATATGCAGAAAATTTATCCTAAAGCTACACGCTTAAAGTCAGTAACTTTCAGTTCGCCGTTTTGTTTCAGGTAGTTTTCAACCGTAATGCTGCCGTCTTTCACAAACTGTTGTGCCAGCAGAGTATTTTCTTTGAAGAATGCGCCCAGTTTGCCTTCTGCGATCTTGCTGATCATCTCGTCTGGTTTGCCGGCCATTTTAGGGTCAGCTTTCATGGTATCGATAATTACATTTTTCTCACGCTCAACAATATCGGCAGCTACACTGCTTGCGTCAACAGCCAAAGGATTCAATGCTGCGATCTGCATAGCAATATCCCTGCCTGCTTCAGGCGCTTGTTTGTCTAAACCTACCAATACGCCAATGCGGTTTGCACCGTGGATGTACGAAGCCACGTAAGGCGCTTCCACTTTTTCAAAACGTACCACATCAATTTTTTCACCGATGGCAGCAAGTTTATCATTCACCATATCAGCAACTGTAGCGCCGTTGATATTAACAGCCTTTAATTCTTCAATAGAGTTTACGTCAGCGTTTACGCCTGCGTTTGCAATGGTTTGTACAAAAGAAACGAAGTCGGCATTTTTGGAAACGAAGTCAGTTTCGCAACCTACAGTGATGATATATCCCTTTGTATGGTCGCTGTTGGTTTGCGCTATTACAACGCCTTCTTTTGCTTCACGGTCGCCACGCTTTGCGGCTACTTTCTGTCCTTGTTTTCTTAGCCAGTCAATAGCGGCTTCAAAGTCGCCGTTGGTTTCTGTCAATGCTTTGCGGCAGTCCATCATACCAGCGCCGGTAGCCTGGCGCAGTTTGTTAATGTCTTGAGCTGTAATATTTGCCATAAATTATATGTTTAAATGTTTTTTATAAAGACAAGATGCCTGCAAAATGTTTACAGGCATCTTATAAGTTATTGTCTAAATTTTCCTTTGAGAAAATTATCTTTTTGCGCCTGGAGTATGTCTGCGTTGTCCGCCGCCGCTTCCTTGCATTCTGCGTCTGGGAGCGCCGCCTTCTCTTGCGGACTCTTCTTTAGCACGGCTTTTATTCCCGCTTTCTGCTTCTGCTTCGGCCTGAATGCGTGCTGCTTTGGCTTCATTTTCATTGGTCTCTACTTCTGACTCTTCATCTTTGGAAGCCTGGCGCTCAGCCAGCCCTTCAGCTATAGCCGCAGTGATGTAGTTGGTAATGATAGCTACAGACTTGGTAGCATCGTCATTTGCAGGAATGGCATAGTCTACTTTGTTGGGATCCCCGTTGGTATCTACCATACCGAAGGTAGTGATGCCTAAGCGTTTTGCTTCTGCCAGTGCAATGTGCTCTTCGCCTATATCTACGATGAACAGTGCTGCCGGAAGACGGCTAAGCTGTGAGATTCCGCCCAGTACTTTTTCCATTTTCTCTTTATCGCGGCTCAAGGTAAGACGTTCTTTTTTAGTAAGGCTTTCTGCATTGTTATCGCTCAGTAGTTTTTCAATGCTCTGCATTTTTTTCACGCTTTTGCGCACAGTATTGAAGTTGGTAAGCATACCGCCCAGCCATCTTTCGGTAGCGAATGGCATGTTTACTTTTTTGGCACACTCAGAAACGATTTCTTTAGCCTGTTTCTTAGTTGCCACAAACATGATTTTTTTACCGCTTTTAGCAATTTGTTTCAGTGCTGCTGCAGACTCCTGCAGGTGTTCTACGGTTTTATTCAGGTCAATAATGTGGATACCTTTCTTTTCTGCAAAGATATAAGGCAGCATTTTAGGGTTCCATTTCTTTTTCAGGTGGCCGAAATGAACTCCTGCTTCGAGCAACTGCTGCTGTAAAGAAGTATTTTGTTCCATATTTTACGTAGCCCCTCGCTTTCCGTATGGAAAAGCTTCCGGGAAGTTTTATTGTTTTAAAAATTTATTAAGAGCTGTGGCTCCGTATTCCTCCAAAAGGAGGATAAGGGGCTGATATTAACGTTTGCTGAACTGGAAGCTTCTGCGTGCTTTCTTCTTACCGAATTTCTTACGTTCAACAACGCGTGAGTCGCGGGTAAGCAAGCCGGCTGCTTTCAGGGCAGGGCGGAACTCAGCATCGATCTCAAGCAATGCGCGCGCAATGCCCAGCTTGGCGGCTTCGGCCTGGCCTTTTACACCACCACCAACAGCATTGATAACGACGTCAAATTTATCAGCGGCCTGTATAGTGTTTAAGGGAAGGATCACCTCATTTTGCAGATAAGGCAATGTAAAATATTCTTTATAATCTTTGCCATTTACATTTATCGCACCATTTCCTTTGCTGATAAAAACGCGGGTAACGGCTTCTTTACGACGACCAACGGCATTTTTTTGTTTTTCCATTTTATATATTTTGTGCCAATGGCAGATTAAAATTTAAGTTCTTTAGGTTGTTGTGCACTGTGCGGGTGTTGGTCTCCTGCATACACAAATAATTTCTTGATCATTTTACGGCCCAGTTTGTTTTTGGGCAGCATGCCTTTTACGGCTTTCTCCATGATCATTTCAGGACGGCGTTTCAACAGGTTGCCTGCAGTTTCTTCTTTTTTACCGCCGGGGTAGCCGGAGAAGTTGATGTAGTTTTTATCTTCCAGTTTATTACCTGTAAAGGTTACTTTATCTGCATTTACAATGATGATGTAGTCGCCGCAGTCAACGTGTGGAGTATAGTAGGTTTTGTTTTTTCCGCGTAAAACCGCCGCGATCTGTGCTGCAATGCGTCCTACGGTTTGATTAGTACCGTCCACGATATACCACTCGCGCTTAACGGTAGCCGCATTTGCATGCTTGGTTGTGAAATGTAGTTTACTCATTTTATAAATTTTTGTTTTGTTTGGTACAAGCGCTATCCCGCCTGTAATTTAAGGCTGCAAAGTTCCGCTATATATTTTTATAAAACAAATATTTTACGCGATTTTTTAACTGGCATTTTTGTAATCATTTGATAACCAGTAAAAATATTGTTGAGTTTTTTGTTCCCTCTTCGTTATGTTAGCGAAGAA